>JBGTEW010000112.1:0-10985 GCA_041747615.1 Burkholderiaceae bacterium
GGTCGGTGCTGCCGGAGTCGTCGCAGCCGCCACCGGCGGCACGACCGGTGCGTCGGCACGCAACGAGGGCGGATCCAGTAGCACGGTGTATTCGCGAATGACGCGACCGGTCGACCACGTCAGTTCGACCATCAGGTCCAAGTACGGCTCGTTGACCGGTTGCGCAGAGTTGATGCGAACAAAGTAGGAGCCGTCGACGCGCCTGTCGAGCGCGAAACGCAGGTTGCTAAGTGCCGGATTGAATTCAAGATTCGCGGCACGAAATGACGCCAGCGGCGCCATTTTCACCTGCAGCGTCGGCAACTCATCGCGCCCGATCGAGGTGACCTCGAGCTCTGCTCGCAGCGGCTGCCCGAGGCCCGAAGTGACGGTCAGGCGTCCGAGTCCGGCGGCGTCAAGCTGTGGGCTGATGACCGCGAGACCGAGCGCAAGCGAAAGCGCGCACCATAAGGGCGCGCGCGCAAATTTTTGGGATGGCATTCCGCCCCCTGATCGGATGCAACGTTTTTCGAACATAACATCATGGACTTACGGTCGCAAGCTTAGAAATAGCGGTAACTCACGCCTTTATGTGAGAAATGCCGCGCGCAAATGGTTCTAAGCGCAACGCGTTCACAGCTTGTTTAACAGCAGCCGCACCATGCGTCTGAGCGGCTCAGCTGCACCCCATAGCAGCTGATCGCCGACGGTAAAGGCGGAAATGTATTCGGGTCCCATCGCGAGCTTGCGCAAGCGACCGATCGGAATACTCATCGTGCCGCTTACTCTTGCAGGCGACAGCTCCCGAATACTGTCTTCGCGATTGTTCGGGACAACCGTCACCCATTCGTTTGCATCGGCCAGGATCTTTTCGATCTCGGGCAACGGCAGATCCGAGCGCAACTTGATCGTCAATGCCTGGCTATGACATCGCATCGCCCCGATGCGCACGCATAGACCTTCGACGATCAGCGATGCCGGCTCGCCCATCGGGGGGCGGCCGAGAATCTTGTTGGCTTCGGCGCCCGCTTTACGTTCCTCACCGCTGATGCCGTCGCCAAGATCGGTGTAAATCCACGGGATCAGGCTGCCGGCGAGCGGTGCGCCAATGCTCCGGACTGGCAGTTGATCCGAGAGCAGGCTCATCGACACCGCGTGATCGATCTCAAGAATCGCTGACGCAGGATCGGTCAGCAGATCGCGCGCGGAAGCGTGCAACTGCCCCATTTGCTCGATCAGCTCGCGCATCTGCGGTGCACCCGCGCCGGATGCAGCCTGATACGTCATCGCGCTGACCCACTCGATCAGATCAGCTTTCAGCAGACCGTCGAGTGCCAGCAGCATCAAGCCCACCGTGCAGTTGCTGCCGATGTAGTTCTTGACGCCGCGCGCCATCGCGGCGTCGATCACCGGGCGGTTGACCGGATCGAGAATGATGACCGCATCGTCCTTCATTCGCAGCGCCGACGCAGCGTCGATCCAGTAGCCCTTCCACCCTTGTGCGCGCAATCTGGGAAACACGTCGGTGGTGTAGTCGCCTCCTTGTGCAGTGACGACCGCATCGCACGACGCCAGCGCACTCAGATCGCCGGCGTCTTTAAGCGTGCGCTCGCCGTGGGCAACGACCGGCGCGGCGCCGCCACCATTCGATGTGCTGAAGAACACCGAGTCGAACAGTTCAAAGTCGCGCTCCGCGCCCATGCGCTGCATCAGCACCGAACCGACCATTCCACGCCAACCAACGATTCCAACCTTCATGCTTCCCCTATCCCAATCCGGCGATGACAGCGTCGCCCACTTCCCGAGTTCCGACCTCGCGTGTGCTCTCGCTTCGGATATCCCGCGTGCGCAACCCGCCACCCAGCGCGCGCTTGACGGCCGATTCGATCCGCTCGGCCTGCTCGGTGCGCCCAAGCGAATGCCGCAGCATCATCGCCGCCGACAAAATCGTTGCCAGCGGATTCGCAATGCCTCTGCCGGCAATATCCGGGGCGCTGCCGTGCGACGGTTCGTATAGCCCCTGACCTTTATCGTTCAGCGATGCCGACGGCAGCATGCCGATCGAGCCCGTCAGCATCGCGGCCTCGTCCGACAGTATGTCGCCAAACATATTGCCGGTGACGATTACATCGAAGCTCTTCGGCGCTTTCAGCAGTTGCATCGCCGCGTTGTCCACATACATATGATCGAGCGCGACATCCGGATACCCGGCATGCACGTCTTCGACCACTTCTCGCCAGAACTGGAACGTCGCCAGCACGTTGGCCTTGTCGACGCTGGTGACTCTGCGCCCGCGCCTGCGTGCCGCTTCGAACGCGACGCGGGCGATGCGCTCGATCTCGGGCCGGCTGTAGCGCATCGTGTCGAATGCCTCGGGTGCACCGGCAAAGGGCCCATCGGGAGCAACCCGAAAGCCGCGCGGCTGACCGAAGTAAATATCCCCGGTCAGCTCGCGCACGATCAGAAGGTCGAGACCGGCAATCAGCTCCGGTTTCAAACTGGACGCCTGTACGAGCTCTGGATAGCAGATCGCCGGCCGCAGGTTGGCGAACAGCCGCAGTTCCTTGCGCAACCCGAGGATGGCTTGTTCGGGACGAAGATGACGCTCAAGTGTGTCGTATTTCCAGTCGCCGACCGCACCGAACAGCACCGCATCGGCGGCCTGCGCCAGCTTTAGCGTCGAGTCGGGCAACGGATGGCCGTGCACTTCATAAGCGGCACCGCCCACTTCGGCGAATTCGAGGTCGAAGCGCTCATCGAGCGCTTCCAGTACTCGCACCGCTTCGGCAATGATTTCCTTGCCGATGCCGTCACCCGGCAGCACCGCGATCTTCATGGAAGCGCTACGCCGTCTTCGCGAGCCAGGGCTGCTGGGTCAGGCGTTTCTTCTCGAACTCGGCAATCTTGTCCTTGTGGCGCAGTGTCAGTTCGATATCGTCGAAACCATTCAGCAGACAATGCTTGCGAAATGGATCGACGTCGAACGCATACTCGGCGCCATCGGCTTCGATGACGCGCTGTCGCGGCAGATCGACCGTCAGCCGGTATCCAATATGCGCGGCAACCTCATCGAACAGGCGATCGACGACGCGTTCGGGCAATGCAACCGGCAGCAGTCCGTTCTTGGTGCAGTTGTTGAAAAAAATGTCGGCAAAGCTCGGTGCGATGACGACTCGAAATCCATACTGGAGCAACGCCCACGGCGCGTGCTCGCGCGAAGAGCCGCAGCCGAAGTTCTTGCCGGCCAGCAGGATCGAAGCGCCCTGATAGCGCGCCTGGTTCAGCACGAACTCCGGATTCAGCGGCCGCCGGGCGTTATCCAAGCCCGGCTCACCGCGATCCAGATAACGCCACTGATCGAACAGGTTCGGGCCGAAGCCGGGCCGCCTGATGGACTTCAGGAACTGCTTCGGGATGATCGCGTCGGTATCGACGTTGGCGCGGGCAAGCGGCGCGACCAAACCTGTGTGAAGATCGAACTTCTGCATCGAACTATTTCTTCGCCTTCTCCTCGATCTTTCCGCCGACCTTCTCGAGATCCCTACCGAAGCCTTCCATCGTCTGGCAGGCGCCCAGCGTGAAAACCGCGGCGAGCATGATGAACAACAATTTCATTACAGCCTCCTCAGTCAAGTCGTAGTCATTGAAGCATTCTGACATCGGCGAAATGCCCTTCAATCGCCGCCGCCGCCGCCATCGCCGGCGAAACGAGATGCGTGCGGCCGCCGCTTCCCTGGCGGCCTTCGAAATTGCGATTGCTGGTCGACGCGCACCGCTCTCCGGGCTCGAGCCGGTCCGCGTTCATCGCCAGGCACATCGAGCAACCCGGCTCACGCCATTCGAAACCGGCGGCGCGGAATATGCTGTCAAGCCCTTCGCGTTCTGCCTGCGCCTTCACCAGCCCTGAACCGGGAACCACCATCGCAAGTTTGATGCTGCCCGCCACTTTCCTGCCGAGCCGCTTGACGACCCAGGCTGCCTCGCGCAGATCCTCGATCCGGCCGTTGGTGCAGGAACCGATGAATACTTTGTCGAGATAGATGCCGGTCACCGGTGTCTTGGGCTGCAGTCCCATGTAGTCGAGCGCGCGCTTGATTCCCTCGCGCTTGACCGGATCGCGCTCCGCTTCCGGGTCTGGCACCGCGCCGTCAATCGTCGTCACCATTTCCGGAGACGTACCCCACGTCACCTGCGGCTTGATCTGCTCGGCACGCAATTCGACGACGCGGTCGAACTTCGCACCCGGATCCGAACGCAGCGTGCGCCAGACCATCGCAGCCCGCTCGAACTGGTCGGGCGTCGGAGCGAACGGGCGCCCTCGCACATAGTCGATTGTCTTTTCGTCGACTGCGACCATGCCTGCGCGCGCGCCGGCCTCGATCGTCATATTGCACACCGTCATCCGGCCCTCGATCGACAGCGCTTCGATCGTCTGGCCGGCAAATTCGATCGCGTAGCCGGTACCGCCCGCGGTGCCGATCCGCCCGATGACGGCCAGCACGATGTCCTTGGCGGTACAGCCGGTCGGCAGGCGACCGTCGACCTTGACCAGCATGTTGCCGGCCTTCTTGGTCAGCAAGGTCTGCGTAGCCAGCACGTGCTCGACTTCGCTGGTGCCGATGCCGAATGCGAGCGCGCCGAACGCACCGTGCGTGCTGGTATGCGAATCCCCGCAGACGACCGTCATGCCCGGCAACGTGGCGCCCTGCTCCGGGCCCATTACATGAACGATGCCCTGCCGTTTGTCGAGAAACGGAAAATAGGCGGCGGCGCCGAAGCTGCGAATGTTGGAATCGAGCGTGGTGATCTGCTCCTTCGAGATGGGATCGTCGATGCCCCCGTAGCCGCGCTCCCAGCCGGTCGTCGGCGTGTTGTGATCCGCGGTCGCCACGATAGAGCTGATGCGCCAGGGCGCACGCCCCGCTAGACGCAAACCTTCGTACGCCTGCGGACTCGTGACCTCGTGCACCAGATGACGATCGATGTAAAGCACCGTGGTGCCGTCGTCCTCGACGTGCACGACGTGGTCGTCCCACAGTTTGTCGTACAGTGTGCGCGCTTCATTCATACCCGAATGATTATGCCACCGGCATACGGAACAACTGCCCCATGATCGAGTCTGAAACGCAGCACGGAGGACGCGATGAACAGCAGACCAAACAATGCCAATACGCTGCGACGCCGTCACTTTCTTGCGGGTGCTGCCGGCACGGTGCTCGCACCGCTGGCGGTTGCGCAAGCAACCGGCGCGAGGCTCACGCCGACGCAGACGCTTGGTCCGTTTTATCCGCGCAACGCCGGTGAGCGGCCGGCTGAAACCGATCCCGATCTGCTGCGGATCGAAGGCGATCGGGTGCTGACCAAGGGCGTTCCGATTTATCTGACTGGCCGGGTGCTGGACCGTCGCGGCCAGGCGCTGACCAACGCCGCGATCGAGGTCTGGCAATGCGATGCGAACGCCATTTATCACCACCCCGCAGGCGGCGCCGAGAGCGAGCGTGACCCGAACTTTCAGGGATATGGCGTGGATCGCACCGATGCCAACGGTGCGTTCCACTTCCGAACGATCCGGCCGGTTGCCTATCCGGGACGCACCCCGCATATTCATGTGCGTGTGCAGGCATCCGGGGCCTCGCCGTTCGCAACACAACTGTATTTACCGGACGATCCGGGCAACCGGCTCGACTTTCTGTTCTCACGCCTCAGTACGGATGAACAGGCGGCGCTGTTACTGAAACTGGAGCCGATCGGCCAGGCCGGTGCGACTCATCCACTGGCGCGCGCAACCCAGTTCGTTGCGCGCGCAAATCTGGTGGTCGCCTAGCGCCTGGCTGCCTGATACAGCGGCATCACCTTGTCCACATAGCCCTGCAGATCGCGTAGCCGCGTCGCGCTGCTCGGATGCGTCGACAAGAACTCCGGCGGCCCGCCGCCACCGCTGGCCTGCCCCATTTTTTGCCACAGGGTGAGCGCCGCACGAGGGTCGTAGCCGGCGCGCGCCATCAGCTCAACGCCGATCACGTCGGCCTCCTGCTCGTTTTCGCGGCTATTCGGCAGGACAAAGGCCGCCTGCCCGACCGTGCCCGCTAGCTGTGGATCCAGGCGAACGCCGGTAAAAATTTCGAGCGCGATCGATCCGATCGTGGAAGCTGCCTGCGTTCCCATCTGCCTGCCGATCCGCTCCCGGGCGTGTTCGCGCAACGCATGGGCGATCTCGTGTCCCATCACCGCGGCGAGCTCGTCATCGGTCGCGTTCAGGCGCTCTATCAGCCCCGTGTAGACCGCCATTTTGCCGCCCGGCATCGCCCAGGCGTTGATGTCCTTGGATGTCAGCACGTTGGCTTCCCAGTTCCATTTGAGCGCATCCTTTCGGAACACTTGCGTCTGCGGAATCAATCGCTGGGCAATCGTTCGTACCCGCTGCACTTGCTGCGCGTTGCGATTCAGCAAGCCTTTTTTCTGCGCCTCGGTCATCATCTGCGCGTACTGCTGCGCGGCCGCCTTCTCGACTTCCTCGGCGCTGACCATTGAGCTCACCTGCTGCTGGCGGGTCACGCCGACGGCGCCCGGCTGGGTGGTCTGGACCGTTTCGCACGCGGCCAGCACGGCAACAAATGCAATCGGCAGTATCTTGTTCTTCATAAAACTCCTCAGTTCAGGCATCGTTTGACGGCGCCGAGCTCGCAGCGATCGGCGGAGTCGTGTGCACCACATCGCCGTTTTGTGCGCGCTGCAGCAACGCATGATCCATCAACACCAGGGCCAACATCGCCTCCGCGATCGGTGTCGCACGAATCCCTACGCAGGGATCGTGCCTGCCCTCGGTTTGCACGATGGTCGGCGTGCCTTCACGGGTGACGGACCGGCGCGGGAGCCGGATGCTCGAAGTCGGTTTTAGAGCAATTGATACTTCGATGTCCTGCCCGGAGGAAATGCCCCCAAGCACGCCACCGGCGTTGTTGCTGGCGAAACCGGACGGCAGCAGCTCGTCTCCGTGCTGCGAGCCCTTTTGCACCACAGAAGAAAACCCGGCACCGATTTCGACGCCTTTTACCGCATTGATGCCCATCATTGCATGGGCGATGTCCGCATCCAGCTTGCCTGCCAGCGGCATACCGAGGCCGACCGGCACCGCAGTCGCCACCACGCGCAATCGTGCGCCGACCGAATCGCCGCTCTTGCGGAGCCCATCCATATAGTCTTCCAGCCGCTTGACGATGTCGGCGTTCGGCGCAAAGAAGGCATTGGTCTCAACGTCCGACCATCTTGCAAACGGAATCTCGATTTCGCCCAGCTGTTGCATGCAGCCGCGTACGTGTGTACCGAATTCTTCTCGCAGCCACTTTCTGGCAACGGCGCCGGCGGCGACCATCGGAGCGGTCAAGCGCGCCGACGAACGGCCACCTCCGCGCGGATCGCGTACTCCGTACTTGCGCCAGTACGTGTAGTCGGCGTGACCGGGACGAAAGGTGTCGATCAAATCGTCGTAATCGCGCCCCTTTGCGTCTTCGTTGCGAATCAAAAGCGCGATCGGCGTGCCGGTCGTATGCCCCTCGAACACGCCCGACAGGATCTCCACGCGATCGGACTCTCGGCGCTGCGTCACGTGGCGGGAAGTACCTGGTTTGCGCCGGTCAAGATCATGCTGCAAATCGGCTTCGGCCAGCAGCAGTCCGGGCGGGCATCCATCGATGACGCAGCCGATCGCGGGACCGTGCGATTCCCCGAAATTGGTAACGCGGAACAGGTGACCGAACGTGGAAGACATCGCGCCGCATTGTGCCAGCGGATGCGCGCCCAGCACTTAAGGAACGATCGACGCCCCCAGCTCATCGCCGGACAGGAACGCGCCCTCGACGCGCGGACCCATGCACCAGTCACCGGCCGCACCGAGGCGCAACTTTGCATCCCAAAGGTAACGCTCGAGCAGCGGCCTGACCGGTGTGGCATACAGCCATCGATGCCCGGCGACGAACACAGGCCGGAAGCCGAAGTTGAAGCGCTCGGCCAGCGATTGCGCCAGCAGCGACGCGACGTCTTCGCTGGGCAGATTCAGATGCATTCCCGACCAGCCGGCCGTCGCGTGTAATACCCACTGCTCCATCCCCGAGTCCGCTTTTTCCCGCGCAACCCATGCCAGCGCGGCATGGTCGTCGACCAACGCCCCCGCGAAATCAAAGCCGCTGGCCACCTGCAGCGTCAACAGTGCAACCCAGCATGGACGCCACTCGACGCCGCGCAGGTTGCGGGCAAACGCGGGGGGAATACCGGCGAGGCTTGCAGCTAGAGCGGACGGCATCGCCAGCACGACTGCATCAAACCCGCCGGGTGACGGTGAGCGCTCGGCTTCGTCCAGCAGTGACCAACGCGCGCCTGCCTGCAGCAGCGCGCCGATTCGGGTATCGAGCTTGACATCGAGTCCTTCGGCCAGGTGACGTCCGAGCGAAATCATGCCGTCGGTCCCCACATAGCGCGCTGTCGACGCTGTCCTGTCCTCAGTCGGTCCACCGCTGACAGCGACGATGCGACCGGTCCAGCGCTTGACGGCGCCGGCTCGCAGCCAGTCCGCCACCATGCGCTCGAATGCATGGCTTTGCACGGTGAAGTACGGTGCGCCGTGGTCGAAGTTGCCGAACTCGGTGCGCAAGGTAGCCGCGCGACCGCCGTGCCGCCTGCCTTGTTCAAAAACCGTCACCTTGGCACCCCGCGCCACAAGGCGACGCGCACACGACAGACCCGCGATTCCGGCCCCGACAACAGCAACTCGAAAGTTCTCGGAAAGCGGTCCGGCTTCCGACTTTAGTTCATCTGTACCCGGCGCTGGCGCCACCCCGCTCAGCTGCGTGCCTCTTCCGGCTCGCGATAATCGCCGATATACGCTTTCAACATTTTGTTCTCGAAGCTTTGCTCTTCGAGCACGGCGCGCGCAACGTCGTAAAACGAAATCACGCCGGCCAAAGTCCGGCCATCCATCACCGGCAGATACCGCGCGTGGCGTTCGAGCATCAGCCGCCGAACCTCCATGATGTCGGTGTCGGAGGTGACGGTTAGTGGCGATGGATCCATCGCCGCGCGCGTCAGCATGTCGCCGATCGCACCGCCATTGGCATGCAGCCGGTTAATCACTTCGCGAAAGGTCAGCATGCCGGCCAGCTCGCCGAATTCCATTACGACTGCCGAGCCAATGTCCATCTCGGCCATCAGATTGACGGCGTCAACCAGCGGCGCGTTCGGAGAGACGGTGTACAGCGCGGTGCCCTTGACGCGGAGTATGTCGGCAACTTTCATCGGTTCTCCTGTCGCGATCCGGCGGCGATGCAAACGATCGTAGTCCCGTGCACCCGATCGAACAAGCGCAACCGGCGCGAACCGGCCCTAAAAGCACACCGTTTATCCGGACAGATGGAGCTTGATGCGGTCGACTTCGGCAACGACCGCAGCACTGACCGACGGCTCCCATACCGAATGGCCGGCGTCGGGAACGACGGTGTACTTCGCGGTCGGCCAGGCGCGCGCCAGCTCATCCGCATTGACGATCGGGCACACCATGTCATAACGCGCCTGCACGATCGATGCGGGGAGATGGCGAATCCGGTCCAGACTGTTCAGCAGCTGGCCGGGCGCCAGGAAGCACTGGTGCGCAAAGTAATGCGCTTCCATCCGCGCCAGACCGAGGGCTTCGTCGGCAAAGTGCCGCACCAGCTCGGGATTCGGCAGCAAGGTCGAACACGATCCCTCGTACTCGCTCCAGGCCCGCGCAAACGGCAGATACACGCGCGCATCAGTGTCGAACAGGCGCCTCAGATATCCCTTCAGCAGATCCTTGCGCTCGGCGGGTGGCAGCATGCTCGAAAAGCGATGCCATGCCTCCGGATAGATCGTCCGCAGACCGTACAGGAACCAGTCGATCTCGGTTTGCCGTCCAAGAAAAATTCCGCGCAGCACGAAGCCGGAGCAGCGATCCGGGTGCGCCTGTCCGTAGGCCAGCCCCAGCGTGCTGCCCCATGAGCCACCGAAGATCAGCCAGCGGTCGACCTCGAGGTACTCGCGCAGCATCTCGATATCGGCGATCAGCCGGGTGGTCGTATTGTTGGTGGCGTCGCCGACAGGAGTCGATGCCCCCGAACCGCGCTGGTCGAACAATATGATGCGGAAAAAATCCGGGTCGAAGAAGCGCCGGTGTTCGGGCGAACATCCTCCGCCAGGCCCGCCGTGCAGAAACAGCACAGGCGCGCCAGCCGGGTTGCCCGACGTCTCCCAGTACATCGTGTGGACGTCGTCCAGCGCGAGCATCCCGCTGTCGTACGGCTCGATTGGCGAATGGAGAATTGCTCGGGTGTCCATCATTGCGATGCGAGTTTACGCAAGCAACGCGAGCCGCTGATGCTTGCCGATATTCAATCTCCGGAACCTCTTGCGTACACTCATATCGCATGACCGTTCGCTATCCCGGCTTCGACACTTTAGCCCTGCACGCAGGGCAGCCGCCGGATCCGACTACCGGCAGTCGCGCGGTGCCCATCTATGCGACGGCGTCGTACGTGTTCGACGATTCCGACCACGCCGCGGCTCTGTTCAACATGGAGCGCGCCGGCCATGTTTACTCGCGAATCTCGAACCCGACGGTTGCAGTGTTCGAGGAGCGCATCAGCGCTCTGGAAAAGGGCGTCGGCGCGATTGCGACCGCGAGCGGCCAGGCCGCGTTACATCTGGCAATTGTGACGCTAATGGGCGCGGGTTCGCATATCGTCGCCAGCCGCGCGCTCTATGGCGGCTCGCACAACCTGCTCGGCTTTACGCTGGCGCGCTTCGGAATTGACACGACCTTCATAGACCCGCGCGACCTCGCTGCGTGGCCCGCAGCGATCAAGCCGAACACACGTCTGCTGTTCGGCGAAACGCTCGGTAATCCCGGGCTCGACGTGCTGGACATTCCTGCAATCAGCGCAATCGCCCACCAGCATGGGCTGCCGCTGCTGGTCGATTCGACATTTACCACGCCATAT
>JBGTEW010000113.1:0-2348 GCA_041747615.1 Burkholderiaceae bacterium
GCTCCACGTAGAGATTGCCCGTTTCACCCGGCGCTCATTGTTGACCAACGATCGCCGACTCGTCTCTGTTGCTCTGATCCTCGCCTCACGGCGGACAGGTGTTACCTGCTACGTTGCTCTGCGGAGTCCGGACGTTACCTCTCGCAGCCGCATTTGTTCAATACAGCTGCCAGCGATCGTCCGGCGGACTTTGCGACGCAATTTTACGCGCATCGCTCGTTAATCGGCCAGAATGCGCGCCAATGAAACCAAGCGATCCACGGCTGAACATCGTCGTCGTCGAGGACTCCGAACTCGACTACGACCTGCTGGTGGCGATGCTGATGCGCGAAGGCATGAAGCCGCGCACCACGCGAGTCGAGGATGAGGCTGGGCTGCGCGATGCGTTTTCGCAGGGACGGGTCGACGCGGTGATCACCGATCACAACCTGCCGCACTTCGATTCGTTTTCGTCGCTGAAGGTCGCGAAAAGCATCGATGCCGACATACCGGTAATCGTACTGTCGGGCGAGATGTCGGAAGACCTGGCGGTGGCGACACTTCATGCAGGCGCCGATGATTTCGTGTTGAAGACGCGGATGTTTCGAATCGCCGCGGCGCTGCAACTCAGTCTGCAGTCCGCACGGGCCAGGCGCGAGGCACGCGGCGCCGTTGCTGCGCTCGCCGAAAGCGAAGCGAAGCTGCACGCATTGACGCAGCACCTTGAACGCGCGAAGGAAGAGGAGCGGCGCGCAATCGCCCAGGAGATTCACGACGACATCGGCGGCGCGCTCACGGCACTGAAATTTGAATGGGTACGCCTGACACGGGTGATCGCGGGCGACGCTGTCCGACCACAGCTCGATGCGATCTCCCAGTTGCTCGAATCAGCCGTGGTAGCGAGCCACCGCATCCAGCATGCGCTGCGGCCCGCAGTACTCGATGCGGGTCTGGTAGCCGCACTCGAATGGCTCGCGCGCGGCTTTGCCGAGCGCAGCGGAATCAAGGTTGACTTTCAGGCCAACCGCGATGAGTTCGAGATCGCGCCGGACCGTGCCGCCGCCCTGTACCGCGTCGCGCAGGAGGCACTGACCAACATTCGCAAGCATGCGAGTGCCACCCACGTGCAGATGCAACTGTTCGCGTTGACGGACGAGATCACGCTTGAAATAGCCGATGATGGGCACGGGTTTGATCCGGCAAGCCTGCAGGTCACACCCGGCTTTGGTGTGCGTGGAATCATCGAACGCGCGCGCGGGCTTGGCGGATGGGCTGAGGTTTCTTCGTCACAAGGTCGCGGAACGACCGTGATGTTCTCGATTCCTCCGCTGCTGAACACCAGCAACACCGAGGGGAGGAACCATGGCGATTAAGCTGTTCGTCGTCGATGATCACGCGATCGTCAGGCGCGGCATCGTGCAGGTCCTCAGCGAACATCCCGACGTGCAGGTCGTGGCGGAGGCGTCGGACTACACCGGGCTGCGCAACGAGCTGAAGAAACACGGCGAACCCGATGTGCTGGTGATGGACGTCGGCCTTCCCGGCAAGAACGGGATCGACATCCTGAAAGCGCTGCGTGACGAGCATCCGAAGCTGAAGGTGCTGATCGTGAGCATGTATCCGGAAGATCAGTACGCTGTCCGCGCATTCCGCGCCGGCGCGTTCGGCTACCTGAACAAGGCGAGCGCACCGGAAAAACTGCTGGAAGCGCTGGCGCAGGTGGTCGCCGGCCGCAAGTACGTCACGCCCGAGATCGCGCAGGCGCTGATCGAAAACCTGAACACGCCGGAGGCCGACGGCGCCCTGCATGAAAAACTGTCGGACCGCGAGTTTCAGACGCTAAAGCTGATCGCATCGGGCAAGCGCTTGTCTGACATCGCCGCAGAACTCGCACTCAGTCCCAAGACCGTCAGCGTCTATCGCGCCCGGATCCTCGAGAAAATGGCGATGACCAACAACGCTGAACTAACGCACTACGCGATCAAGAATGGGTTGGTCGAGTAACGTTGTTGGTTGAGTAGCGTCGTGACGCTGTCTCGACAGCAGCGGCTGGCGCAGATGCGCTGCCTTTGAGTCGTCGTCGAGGAGCGGAGCCGAGGCGCGGGCTTTCGGCCCTGTTGTTTGAGCGAAGCGAGTACACAGGGCCGGCGCCTCGGCGAGTACCGCAGAGCAGTCCCGAAGGGACCGACGACGTAGGCGGGGCAGTTGCGTCAGCCGCTGCTGCGTGAAACCTAACTATCCCTGCCGATAAACCGATTCGCCCAGCGCAGCGCGCGATCCTTTTGATTTGGCTGCTCGGCTGGCGGCTCGGCATCCGGCGCGGCTGACTGCGACGCACCGGGCCGCGGCGGGCCGATCAGCTCGGGTTC
>JBGTEW010000114.1:0-3340 GCA_041747615.1 Burkholderiaceae bacterium
GCCGATCGACGCCCTGACCGACTATCGCCCGAAGATTCCGCTGCGTGTGTGGACCGCCGACGGAATTCTGATTGGGGAGTTCGGAGAAGAGCGGCGCGAATTTGTGCCGCTGTCCGAGATTCCCGATGAACTTAAGAAGGCAATTCTCGCGGCAGAGGACGACAGCTTCTATCAGCATCACGGTGTCGACTACGCCGGACTGGCACGCGCGTTCGTTTCCAACTTTGCATCCGGGCGACGCGGCCAGGGCGGCAGCACGATCACGATGCAGGTTGCTCGGACCTTCTTTCTAAGTTCCGAGCGCAGTTACGTTCGCAAGCTTTATGAGATAGCGCTCGCCATCAAGATCGAATCGTCGCTGTCAAAAGACCGCATCTTCGAGGTCTATGCGAACCAGATTTTCTTGGGGCAGCGCGCTTACGGTTTTGCTTCCGCATCGCAGATTTACTTCGGCAAGAAGCTGCGAAATCTGACGACTGCCGAGATTGCGACGCTGGCCGGACTGCCGGTGGCTCCTGCTACCTACAACCCATTCGTCAATCCGAAGCGCGCCAAAGGACGCCAGCAATACGTTCTAGCGCGCATGCTGCAGCTGAACTACATCGATCAGGCAACGCACGATGCAGCGCTGGCGCAGGAGCTGAAGCCGCGTGCCGCGAACCACGCAGTCGAGCAGTCGTTCAAGGTGCGTTTGCACGCCGAGTATGCCGCCGAGCTGGCGCGGCAACTCGTGTACGAGGTATTTCGCGACGAGACGTACACGCGCGGGCTGAACGTGTTCACGACGCTTCGCAAGGAAGACCAGGAGAACGCGTACGCCGCGGTTCGCACGCAGGTCCTCGCCTATGACCGCAAGTACGGCTACCGCGGTCCCGAAGCCTTCATCGACCTGAATGCCGATCCGGGAGTGCGAGAGCAGCGCATCGAAGATGCGCTGGTCGAAGCGATCGAAAGCCCGAATCTGTTGCCGGCGGTCGTGCTGGAAGTTTCACCGACCTTGGTGCGCGCCGCGCTGCAGGGCGGTTCTACAGTCGACATACTGCCTCCCGGCCTGCGCTTTGCGGCACCGTCGCTGTCGCCGAAGGCGCAGCCAAATCGCAAGATCGTTCCGGGCGCGGTGATCCGTGTCACACGCGACGACAAGGATGTATGGCAGATCGTCCAGTTGCCTCAGGTGGAAGCCGCGTTCGTTGCCGCCAGCTCGAAGGACGGACAGGTCAAGGCGCTGGTCGGCGGCTTCGATTTCAACCTGAACAAGTTCAATCATGTAACCCAGGCCTGGCGACAGCCGGGATCGAGCTTCAAGCCATTCATTTATTCGGCGTCGCTCGAGAAAGGATTCATGCCGAGCACGTTGATCAACGACGCGCCGATTTCCATCGATCCGAACCTGACCGGCGGGCAGGTGTGGGAGCCGAAGAATTACGACGGCAAGTTCGAAGGACCGATGCGGCTGCGGCAGGGACTGGCGAAATCGAAGAATCTCGTTTCGATTCGTATCCTGCAGGCAATCGGGCCGCGCTATGCGCGCGACTGGGTCACGCGCTTCGGCTTTGACGCTGAAAAGCATCCCGCCTATCTAACGATGGCACTGGGTGCCGGCTCCGTAACGCCGTGGCAGATGCTGAATGCGTATTCCGTGTTTGCCAACGGCGGCTATCGGCTGAACATCCACCTGGTCTCGAGGGTGACCGATAGCAGCGGCAAGGTACTGATGGAGGCTCGCCCGCTGCAGGCCGGCGATGCAGCCAATCGCGTGCTCGACGCGCGCAACGCGTTCCTGATGGACAACCTGCTTAAAGACGTCGCCCGCTACGGCACTGCAGCGCGCGCCGGCAGTGCGCTGAAGCGTCCCGATATCGGCGGCAAGACCGGCACTACCAACGATTCTCACGACGCGTGGTTTGCCGGCTATGGCGGCGATCTGGTTGCGGTCGGCTGGATGGGATTCGATCAGCCGCGGCCTTTGGGCGAGCGCGAAACCGGCGGCGGACTGGCATTGCCGATCTGGATTTCCTATATGGGCAAGGCGCTGAAGGGCGTGCCCGAAGCGACGCGTGAAGTTCCGAGCGGCGTGGTCAATCTCGGAGGCGAGTATTACTTCGTTGAGCACCAGCCGGGGCAGGGCGTGGCAAGCCTCGGGCTCGAGGACATGCTGCCACCGGAAGAGCAGATCAAGCGGGAGTCGGTCCGTGATCAGATATTTTAGTCGAGCGTCTTGCCAACGCTGAGGGTCGACAACTCGCCGTCAAACCCCGACCTGGCGAGCGTGGAGATTTTCTTCCGTGAGTCCGGGCACGGCGTTCCGCTGCTGATGCTGCACGGCGGCTGGGGCTACGGCTTATACCCCTTCGATTTTCAGCTGGCGCGGCTCGCCGATACCTTCCGGATACTGATCCCCGATCGGTCCGGCTATGGTCAGAGCACGAAGATTTCCGGATTTCCGCTGGATTTTCACCAGCGCGCGGCAGACGAAATGCTGCTGTTCCTGGACGCCCTTGGCATTGAGCGCGTGCTGCTGTGGGGCCATAGCGACGGTTCGGTTGTCGCCGCCACGATGGCGTTGACCGCGCCGGACCGAATCCGCGCTGCCCTGTTCGAATCGTTTCACTTCTTCGGCGCCAAACGACAAAGCCGTGAGCTGTTTCGAGGACCGGCGTTCGAGCCCGACGAACTGCGTGAACACGTGCGCACGGTGCTCGCTGCTGAACACGGAGAACCCTACTGGCGGCGCCTGTTGTACTACAGCGGATCTGTATGGCTGCAGATCATCGAGTCTGCCGAGCGCACTGGCGCAGATCTGTACGGTGGACGGCTGGGACGCCTGCGGGTCCCATGCTGTTTCATCCACGGCAGCAATGACCCGTTTACCGAACCCGGTGAAATCGAAGCCGTTCGGCGTGCGCTGCCCGGCGCTCAATGGCACATGCTGCACGGCGTCGGGCACAGTCCTCACAGCAACCGGGCGTCCGCCATCGAGACGACCGACATTGCGGAGGCATTTTTCAGATCGTCGATTGCTCCCGGCTGACGTCAGGCTCGCAACACGACGGCTGCGCCGCCTTGCGCTGACACCAGTCGTGAGAGAGCCGCAAACAATTCGCTGCCGTCCCGTGTATCGATCCATTGGTCGCCGGCGCGTGCGTAGTGAAACGCGCCGCTTTTGCCGGCTACCCATATCTGCTGCATCGGCGCCTGGCTGTTGATGATCACCTTCGAACCGTCGCCGAGCTCGAGCGTCAGTACATTGCCCGCGCGCGCCGCTTCGATATCGGCGTCGCTGGCATCGACTGCGCGCTCGATGGCCACCAGCGTGGTTTCGGCCAAGTCGAGAAACTCT
>JBGTEW010000115.1:0-7562 GCA_041747615.1 Burkholderiaceae bacterium
GATCCGATGGTGCTGGCCGACATTATCGAGCGCGGCATGGTTCGTGCTGGGAGACTAGCTCGAATTCGGGTGCACACACGCGATGTGCCCGGCGAGCTGGCGCGCGCCGCCACGCTGATCGGACAAGCGGGAGCGAACATCGAAGAAGTGGAGCATCAACGGGCATTCACGACGTTGCCGGTACAAAATGCCGAGCTCGAGTTCGTGCTGCAAACGCGCGGCCCTGATCACATTGACGAGGTGCTGCGCACATTGCAGGCCGCGGGGTTGTACGCGACCACGCATCCTTATTAGCGCCACTGAGGGTAACCATGGTTCCTGACGAAGTCCTCGCGCCGCCCCGTGCGACGCCCCAATTCATTGATCTGCTGGCAGAAACGGCCGATCCGCGTGCCGAGCTCGCGGCGGCGTTGCTTCAACCTGGCGCGTCGATCCCGCCAAAGTATTTCTACGATGCGCTCGGGTCGCGTCTGTTCGAGTCAATTTGCGAGCTGCCAGAGTACCCGCTGACGCGCACCGAGCGCGCGATCGTCGATGCGCATGTGCACGAGATCGCGGCGCGCATCGGCCCCGGCGGTGTGCTGATCGACCTCGGCGCCGGCAATTGCGAAAAAGCCGAGCGCCTGTTCGGCTGGCTGGCGCCGACGCAGTACGTGGCGATCGATATCGCCGCCGATTTTCTACGCGACCGTCTGAACGTAGTCGCGCAGCGTAACCCGCAACACTCGATTCTCGGCATCGCGCAGGATTTCACGCAGACGCTCGAGCTTCCTCCGGCAGTCGCTCACGGATCGCGCGTTGTTTTCTTTCCAGGCTCGTCGATCGGCAACTTTGCCCCTGAACAAGCGTATGCGTTCCTCAAGCGCACACGCGCCGCGTGCGGCGATGACGGACACCTGCTGATAGGCGTCGATCTGGTCAAGGACAAGCGACTGCTCGATCTCGCCTATGACGATCCGCTTGGAGTTACAGCGGCATTCAACCTGAACGTGCTTCGCAACGTCAACGCGCTGCTCGGTAGCGACTTCGACGTTGCGGACTGGCGCCACGTCGCATTTTTCAGTCCGGAAGAATCGCGAGTTGAAATGCACGTTGAAGCGCGCCGGGGCATCCAGGTGCGCTGGCCGGGCGTCGAGCGTGCATTTGCAGCCGGCGATCGTATACACACTGAAAGCTCGTACAAGTACACGCCCGACGGAATACGCAGGCTGCTCACTCGGTCCGGTTATCGTTCGGTCCAGTTATACACCGATGACCGGTGCGGCTTCGCGGTGGTGCTTGCGGCGGCGTAGCCGATCGCGGCCGTCAGCGCCGAACCAGACGCAGCGTTGAATACACGTACGGGTAGTCGGCGCGAAACCAGTTTCGAAACGAACGGCGCAACAGCTTGCGCGAGGTCACCGGGGATCCGCCCTTGAGTACGTAGTGATCACCGTCGAAAAAGTTGGCCGAATAGCCCGGGTAGTACGGGCGGGACTCGAATCCTGCAAAGCCCGCAAACGCGGTGGACGTCCATTCCCAGCCGTTACCGACCATCTGCGACACGCCATAAAAACTGTCGCCGGCCGGGTGGGCGGTTACCGCGAGCGGGTCCCACGCTGCGAAGTCGAAGTTGCCGTGCACGCCGTTGGGTAACGAATCGCCCCAAGGAAACGCCTGTTTGTCGTCGCCATACGCCGCTCGATGCCATTCGGCTTCGGTCGGCAGCGCTGCGTCAGCCCAGCGCGCATAGGCGGACGCCTGTTGGTGCGTTGCATACACCGGGGTATCAGGCGGCAGCGGCACCTCGTCGAACTGGCGACGCAGCCACCAGGCTCCGCTGCGTTTGAACCAGAATGCAGGAGTCGGGCCGCCGTCTTCGACGAATCGCAGATAGTCGCCGTTTGTCACCTTGTACTTGCCGATCTCAAACGCGGGAACCGACTGCGTGTGCGCGGGAAACTCGTTGTCCCAGCCGAATTCGCCGTTGGGTTGACCCAGAGGCGCCTCACCCGCGGGAACGGAGATCATCGAATTGCGCGGAGTGGAGATGGAACTTGGCTTCTCTATCGAAGGCCTGCGCTTTAGCGCCGAGTCGAGCTGATGCAGCAGGTAGCAGATGGTCTCGGCATGCATCCAGCGGTGTTCAATGACCATTTGCTGCATGTCGGCAGGCGTCTCGTCCCAGACTTCATCGACAGCTGCGCGGCAGCGCGCGCCGTAGGCGCGCACGGTTTCGAGCGGTGGCCAGTCGGCCGGAGTGTCCTGCGACGCCTGTCCCGGCGGCGGATCGATGCCGGCCTCGAACAGCCGGTCGAATTGGGCGTCGAAAGATGGCTTGCCCAATACGCCACGCGCCAGTTGATTCCAGTCGAACGCCTCGATGTGCCCCACGTAGAAGATCAGCCGGTGCCGCTCGGGGATCGGACGTTCGTACAGCGTTGCCGGTGCCACGAGTTCGAACAGGGAGTCGGTGCGCGAACGCGCCAGTGTCAGGTCAGTTTTGAGGTCCATCGTCCGGTATTGCGAAGAAATGGCTGGCTGGAAGCTTAATCGCGGCGACTGGGCACAGCGCTTGCAATTTCCGCTCCTGAATGTCGACAGCTCTTTCACCTTCGCCAGATTCAGGCAAGCCGCGCTGGCCGTGGGTCGTCGGTGGCGTGGCCGTCGCGCTCATCGTTTTCGTCGCCATTTTCGACTGGAACTGGTTTCGCGGGCCGCTCGAACGTTACTTAAGCGAGACCAGTGGCAGACCGGTCACGATCGGAGTTCTCGACGTCGAACTCGCGCGCGCGCCGCGCATCGTGCTCACCGACATCGAAATCGGCAATGCACCGTGGGCCGGCGAAGGTCCGCTCGGCAGCCTGCGCGAGCTCGTGATCGTCGTCAGCCTGCCGTCACTGTTGACCAGCGACATCGTGCTGCCTTATGTGGGCCTGACCGAAGGCGCCGTCAATCTGGTGCGTGACAAAGACGGCCGCGCCAACTGGCGATTGCGCTCGAAGGCCGACGAGGCGCCGGAGCGCACGGTGCACGTGCAGTCGATCGCATTGAACGACGCCCAGGTGTCGTTTCGCGACGCCGTTCAGGACATTCAAGTCGAGGCGACTGGAGTGTCGCGGGTCGAAGGGCCCTATGCCACGCGAATGTCATTCAACGGGCGCTGGCGCGGCAACCCATTCGAGGGGACGGCCGATACCGGCAATGTGCTGTTGCTGCGCGGATCGGGCGAGCCTTTTCCAATTCGGCTGGCGCTGCGTGCAGCGCGAACCTCGATCAACGCCGAGGGTGAAATTGCCGACATTCAGACTCTGAGTCGTATCAACGCGCAGGTGTCGGTTAGCGGTCCAAGCCTCGCAGCGCTTTATCCAACGCTGCCGCTGGCGCTTCCGGAGACGCCGGCGTACCGCATCACCGGGCAGCTGACACGCGATGGTGAGGTCTACCAGTACGACAACTTCAAGGGCGTCATCGGCAACACCGATCTGGCAGGTGATGCTCGCTACGAGCGCAGGAAGCCGCGGCCGCTGTTGACCGCTACCCTGAAGAGCCGCAGCCTTGATCTGGCAGACTTGGGACCTATCGTCGGGCTGCCGCGCCAGCAGAGCAAAAGTGCGGCTCCTGCTGACGCTGCGAAGGGCAGGGCGCCCGCGGCGATGCTGCCGCCCGGCAAAGTGTTCCCCAGCGATGATTTCAATCTCGAGAAGCTCAACGCGATGGACGCCGATGTGCGTCTGACCGCAGCGACATTGAAGATTCCCGAGCAGATTCCGCTGGAGGATTTTTCCACGCATCTGAAGCTCAACGAGGGTGTGCTGGTGCTCGATCCGCTGAACTTCGGCATCGCGGGCGGCGACCTGGTGGGGACCATCTCACTGGATGCACGCAAGGATCCGATTGCCGCCAAGGCATCGCTCGACCTGCGTCGCGTGCGCCTGGGGCAGTTGTTCCCGACGCTAAAAACAGTCAAGAACACCAGCACCGGCTCGGTCGGTGCCCAGATCCGGCTGTCAGGTCGCGGAAATTCCGTCGCCGATATGTTGGCCGCGGCAGACGGCTCGATCACCGCGGGCATGGCGGGCGGACGGGTGTCCGAACTCGGTGTATGGCTCGTCAATCTGCACGGTGGAGAGCTGTTGCCGCTGCTGTTCGGCGGCGATCGCCCAACGCGGATTCGCTGTGGCGCGGCGGCCTTTGCCGTCAAGGGCGGGGTGGCGACGACCGACGTGTTCGTACTGGATACCGAAGAGTCACGGATCAACGGGGCGGGCATCGTCGATCTGGGCGCCGAGCGCTTCGACATCACGCTCGACCCGCGTCCTAAGAAGGCAGGCATCCTGTCGCTGCGCGGCCCGGTGCGTATTCACGGGACGTTTCGCGATAGCGATTTTGCACTGTCACCGCAGTCGATCGGTCGCGGGATCGGTGCGGTGGCGCTCGGCCTGATAAACCCGCTACTGGCGTTGATTCCGCTGATCGAAACGGGTCCGGGTCAGGACGCGGATTGCCGGGCCGTATTGGGTGAAGTCAGCGGAGCCGTTGCTCAGTCCGGAAAGAAGATCAATGACGCGCCGGAGAATGACGCTGCCTCAGAGCGCGACACACCGGCGCCGATCGTCGATGTGCCGACCAAGCGTGCCGGACCACCGGCGCCGATCGTAGACGTGCCGGCAAAACGCGCGGGCGCGCAGGCACCGATCGTGGATGCACGGCCGCAGAAGCAGGCTCCCCGTTAACCGATTTCGCGCGCGGTGATTCCGTCTGCGGATACATCAGGAACGGCACTCGGTACGTTAACCGGCGACTGCGATACCTTTGCCTGGCGACAGGCGGCCGATCACCGCTGCGCGATCAAAGCCCTCGGTGTGGAACACGGCCATGACATCGTCCACGGCACTGGGTGCGCACGCGATCAGCAGGCCGCCGCTGGTTTGCGGATCGGTCAGCAGCGACTTGTGCAGGTCGGAGACGCCGTTCAGCGTGACATGCTGTCCGTAGCCCGACCAATTGCGGCTCGATGCGCCGGTGACATAGCCCTGCTCGGCAAGACGCTCGGCGCCCGTCAGCCACGGTACTGAACGCAGATCAACCGTCGCGGCCAGGTCGCTGCCGAGCGCGATCTCATTCAGGTGGCCGAGCAGTCCGAAGCCGGTGACGTCCGTCATCGCATGCACGTCGGCCATATCGGCGAGTCTGCGACCGGGTGTGTTCAGCTGGGTCGTGCTGGCGATCATTTGCGCATAACCGGCGGCGTCGAGCGCGTCTTTCTTCAACGCCGCCGAGTAGATGCCGACGCCGAGCGGCTTGCCGAGTATCAGAATGTCGCCCGCCTGTGCGTGGCTATTCCTTTTCACCTTGGCCGGGTGCACCACTCCGAGCGCAACCAGGCCGTAGATCGGTTCGACCGAATCGATCGTGTGGCCGCCTGCCACTGGAATGCCGATGCTGCTGCACACGGCCTGGCCGCCTTCGACGATGCGCCTGATGACGTCAAGCGGAAGCTTGTTGATCGGCATGCCGAGCAACGCGAGCGCCATGATCGGTGTGCCGCCCATCGCATACACGTCCGAGATGGCATTGGTTGCCGCGATGCGCCCGAAGTCGAACGGATCATCGACGATCGGCATGAAAAAATCGGTGGTGGCAATAATGGCCTGCTCGTCGTTCAGCTGGTAAACGGCAGCGTCATCGGCGGTCTCGATGCCCACCAGTAGCTGCGGCGGCACGATTCCGCGCGCCCCCTGCAGAATCTCGCTCAGCACGCCGGGTGCAATCTTGCAACCGCAACCGCCGCCGTGCGCAAACGAGGTGAGCTTGATTTTGAGATCCGCGGGCGCATTCATTTCGGCGAATTATGATCGAACCATGAGAATCTCATTGCGCATCACGACGGCGCTGGCCGCAGTCACCTGTTGGTTGCCGCCCGCCCTTGCGCAACAAGCCGCGCTCGCCGACTCCTATTTGGAAGCGCAGGAGTTCGGGCGGCGCGATGAAAAAGATCCAGCCACCGTCGACTACCACAGCAGCGTGTTGTTGCCGCAGTTCAGCACCCGCTACCGAGCACTCTTGCGCGACTGCCAGGCGACGCTGGCGCAGCCCGATCAAACGCCGTTTTCGTTCGTGGCTGCACTCGATGGCGAGGGCAACGTGCTGCGGATATGGAGCGACCGCAGTCCGCCCGTTTTTTCGTGTCTGCGGGGAAGGCTGCTGTTCGAACGCTTCCCGCCGCCACCGCGTGCGCCGTTCTACTTATATGTCCACATGCGGTTCGCGAGCTAGGGCACCTGGATCTTGCCGCCGCCACCGAGCCCGCCGATGCCTCCCAGTCCTCCCCCGGGGCCGAAGCTGCCACCGCTCTGACCCGGCAGCACCAGCGATGACGCGCTCTGGCGGCGCAGCTCCTGCAACTCGCTGACGGTGCGCTCAACAGCCGCCTTCGCCGCCTTTGCGTACCCGGCTACCGCAGCGTCCAGCGATCCCGCTTCGATCTCGAACGTGACCGGCAGCGGGCCCATTTGCGTCATGATCTGGGCCTCGCCGATATAAACGGTCGCGCGCGCTATCGGCGTCTCCCTTGGCGGTCACCGGAATCATGGCGCGGATCGTGCCGATGCGACGGTCGGTATAAATCTCCTCGCGATACAGCGCGGTCGCATCCATCTTGATGTCGAGGTCGGCGGCGGTGGCCATTTCGTTCTCCAGTGTTTACTCGGATTCCAGCGATGATCCCATCACGGCGTTGAACCCGCCATCGACGTGCGTGATCTCCGCGGTGATGCCGGCAGCCAGATCCGAAAGCAAGAACGCCGCCACATTGCCTACGTCCTCGATCGTGACATTGCGCCGCAGTGGCGCCGTGCTTTCGACCGCCGACAAGATCTTCGAAAATCCCTTGATGCCGGCTGCGGCCAGCGTCCTGATCGGCCCGGCAGAGATTCCATTGACCCTGATGCCGCGCGGCCCGAGGCTCTGGGCAAGGTAGCGGACGCTGGCTTCGAGGCTCGCCTTCGCCAGTCCCATCGTGTTGTAGTTCGGCACCGCGCGCATCGAGCCGAGATAGGTCAGCGTCAGCAGGGCTGCCTTGCGCCCCTCCATCAGCGGCAGTGCTGCCTTCGCCAGTGCCGGAAAGCTGTATGACGAGATGTCATGCGCGATGCGGAAGCCCTCGCGCGAAAGCCCTTCGATGAAGTCGCCGGCAATCGCATCGCGCGGTGCAAAGCCGATCGAATGCACGAGTCCATCGAGTCCGTCCCAGCGTTTTCCCAGTGCATCGAAGGTCGCGGCAATCTGCGCATCGTCGCCGACGTCCATGTCGTAGACGAGGTCCGAATCAAATTGCGCAGCAACCTCGCCGATGCGGTCGCGAAAACGCTCGCCAACATAGGTAAATGCAAGCTCGGCCCCTTCGCGCCGGCAGGCCTGCGCGATGCCGTAGGCAATCGAACGATTCGAAAGCACGCCGGTGATCAGCAGGCGCTTGCCGCTCAGAAATCCCATGTTATTGCGGCCGGGAGCGCGCCGGTGCACGCACTGTGCTGCCGCCCCCGGCTTGCCGGGTCGTCGGCTTGCGTGCGGCCTGAGCG
>JBGTEW010000116.1:0-6709 GCA_041747615.1 Burkholderiaceae bacterium
GAATGAATACTTTCGCCCGCAAAACTCACACGTCACTCCGACCGCCCCCTGTTCGGCAATGATCGAATCCACTTCTTCCGGACCGAGCGAGATCAGCATCCTGGCGATGCGCTCGCGCGAGCAGGTGCATTCGAAGCGCGGTGCGAGCGGCGGGTAGTACTCGAGCGATTCCTGCCAGAACAGCCGATGCAGCGCGGCGTCCGGGGGCAGGTGCAGCAACTCGTCGGAACCTATCGTCTGTGCCAGTGCGACGACACGCTCCCAAGCGTCGTCCGTTGCTGGGATCCCATGCCCGCCGTCCTCGGGCAGGCGCTGCAGCAGCATCCCCGCAGCAGCGTCTTCACGGGACGCAAGCCAGAACCGGGTCTCCAGCTGTTCGCTCTGCTGCATGTAGTTTTCCAGCAGGTCGGCGACGCTGGCGCCTTCCAGCCCAACGATCCCCTGATAGGGCTGCTGACCGGGCAGCGGGTCCTTTGGGTCGAGCGTGATCGCGAACCGACCGCTACCGCCGCGATTCAGCAGATCGTGCAATGAAATGTCGTCAGCGATCGGCTCATCGCGCACCTTGGCGGTGGCGCGCAGCGCCAGATCGGGTTGGCACTCGACCACCAGCAACTGCAGCGGACCGTCGCCGTAAATCTGCATCACCAGCGCACCGTTGAATTTGATGCTGGTGGCCAGCAGCGCAGCCGCTGCGACCATCTCTCCCAGCACGCGCATCACCGCGGGCGGGTAGCGATGGTGTGCAGTCATCTCGCTCCAGGCAGTGCGCAGCTGAACGATTCCGCCGCGCACGCGTGCGCCGCGAAACGCAAACTTCAGCAGGTGATCCGACACTGATCGAGCTCGTTCAACCGATACGTTTCAAATCGCGGCGATAGGCAGACGCTCGCTGTACGTAGCTATCGGCTATGCCGCGAAGCTTGTCGATTGCCGCCGGATCGAGTTGGCGCACGACCTTTGCCGGCGAACCGATGACCAGCGAGCCGTCGGGAATCTGCTTGCCCTCGGTAATCAATGCCCCGGCGCCGATAAGGCAATTGCGTCCAATCACTGCGCCATTCAGAATGACCGCCTGGATACCGATCAAAGAGCCGTCGCCGATCGTGCAGCCATGCAGCATCACCTGATGGCCGATGGTCACGCCGCGGCCGATCTTCAACGGGAATCCCGGATCGGTATGCAGCACGCATGATTCCTGCACGTTGCTATCGGCACCGATCTCGATCGCCTCGTTGTCGCCACGCAGCGTGGTGTGCGGCCACACACTGACCCTTTCCTTGAGGATCACGGTGCCGATCACGGTGGCGTCGTCGGATACGTAAGCACTTGGATCGATGTCCGGAATACGCTCGGCCAGCTGGTAGATCGCCATGGTTGAAGTTTAGCGGCGGCTGGAACGACCTCCGTTCGGACGACCGCAACCTTGATACATACGCAGGCTATTCAGTGGCGGATTAGCTCAAGGGCGCGACGCTTCGACGGGGTATCGAACCGCCTTCCGTCGCCCGGTACAGTGCGTTCATCCTCGGAGGTGAAATGAACTGGGTCACGTTGCTGAATGCGCCGGTCGGTGAATTGCTATGGAAGAAGAAGCAGGATCTGCGCCGCCGCGAAGCGAACAAGCCGCCGATTGGCGCGACCATCTGCTGCGCCGGTTTGCGGATGACGGTGCAGGCCGGTCTCAGCGATGATCTGTGGCACTGGCTGGTCGGTTTGGGCTGGCGCGAGCTTGAATCCGGCGAAAATCGGCTGCGGCTTAAGCCATTGGCGACCACGCACGTCACGCGCCTGTTCGATGCGCAGCCTGAGGAGCGGGAGCGCGTTCTGGTGAACGCCATCCGCCAGGTTACGCGGCGGCCGACCAGCACGAAAGAAGTGGAGCGCGTGCCGGTTTCATAGCTTTTTAACAGAGGTAACGTCTCCTCTAGCAGATTCGGGGGATTCGGCGCCGTCTGAGCGCCGTTACATTCGGCGGGTAACTGGAGGTTGCCGCCCTTGGAACTCGATTTCGTATCACACGTCCGCGACCAGGTCCGGACGCTGCTCAAGATCCGGTGCGAGCGTGAGGTTCCGCCGGCAGGCGAGAAGCCATCGTTCGGCGCCAAGCTTTTCCGCGGAGATATCCGGATGACGGTCAGGTCGGGCATGACCGATGCGCTTTGGCGCTGGCTGCTCGCCCAAGGCTGGCGTGAAGTCGCCGTACGCCCAGACCGACGCCGCTACAAGGACATCCCCTCTGCCTACGTCACGCGCTTGATCGATTCCGAGGCGAATGAAGAGAGGGCGCGAGTGATGGCCGCTGCGATCGCAAATGCCCAGTATCGCCCGCGGATGACGCGCGACGGCAGAATCGTTCCGGCGCCGAAAGGCCCCGATGCCTAGGCTTTTTTGGCTGCGCGCTGCTTCTCCAGCTCGCGTAACACCCTGCGCTGCACTTTCCCCGTGGTCGTCATCGGCAACTGGTCGATGAATTCGATCTCCTTCGGATACTCGTACGGCGCCAGCTTGCCGCGCACATGAAGCTGCAGTTCCTCGATCAATCCGGCTGAAGACTGATAACCGGCGGCGAGAACGATGAATGCCTTGACCAGCGCGCCCCGCTCTGCATCCGGCTTCGGAACCACGGCAACGTTGGCTACAGCGGGATGCTTGACCAGGCAGTTCTCGATTTCACTCGGTCCGATGCGGTAGCCCGCGGCCTTGAACATGTCGTCGGCGCGGCCCTGGTACCACAGGTAACCGTCGCGATCCGCGCTGGCGAGGTCTCCGGTGCCGCACCACTCGCCGCTAAACTTGTTACGCGTCGCCTCCGGGTTGCGCCAGTATTCGAGAAAGAATATTGGGTCAGGATCGCCGTGAACATCACGGCGGTGAATCGCCACCTCGCCAATCTCTCCGGCTGGCATCACCTTGCCATCGTTATCGATGACCGCCACCCGGTGGCCGGGATACGGACGGCCCATGCTGCCGCCACGCGCAGGCCACTTCTCGTGCGAGTTGCCGACGATGTAATTCATCTCGGTCTGGCCGAACATCTCGTTAACCGTGACGCCGAGTGCTTCGCGGCACCACTCGAATACCGTTTCGCCGACCGCTTCACCGGCGCTCATCAGCGAGCGCAGCTTCAGCTGGTAGCGCGCACGCGGGTCTTGGTCCGACTTCATCATCATCTTCAACGCGGTCGGAAACAGGAATGCGTTGGTGACGCCGTGCTGTTCCATCAGCTCGAACGCACGCTCCGCCGAGAATCGCCCACGAAACCCGACGATCGGGAATCCGAAGTACAGCGTCGGCAGCAGCGCATCCATCAGGCCGCCGGTCCAGGCCCAGTCGGCCGGCGACCAGAACACATCGCCCGGCTGCGGAAACCAGTTATGCGAAGCGACAAAACCGGGCAAATTGCCGATCAGGGCGCGATGCGGCATCAGTGCGCCTTTCGGCGGACCCGTCGTGCCACTGGTGTAGATCAGCAGCGCCGGTTCATCGGCCGACGTAGCGACCGGCAAGAAGGTGTCGGCGGCTCGTGCGAGCAACGGTCCCCACGCATGCGAAGTCGCTGCGCCACCTGCCTCGCCACCGACCACGATCAGATGGCGCAATGAAGGGCATCGCACGCGAACGTCGTGAATCGCCGCCAGAGCAGCGGCGTCGATGATCGCCACGACGGCTTCGCTGTTTTGCAGGCGATACTCGAGCGCTTCGGGTCCAAACAGCAGTGACAAAGGCATTGCCACCGCACCCATCTGGTAAACAGCAATATGCGAAATCGCCGTTTCAGGGCGCTGCGGAAGCACGATGGCGACTCGGTCGCCGCGCGCGGTGCCGAGTTCGCATAGGGCATTGGACAGCCGGTTGGCGTCGGCCTGCAGCGCGGCGTAGGTATGCGACGTGCGCATACCAGCGTCGTCTTCATAGCGCAGGGCGATCCGTGTGGTCTCCTGCGACCACCGGCGGCAGCACACTTCCGCGATATTGAAATCGCGCGGCACATACCAGCGAAAGTTGTCGTAAAGGGCGCGGTATTGATCGCGCATCGAAGTCTCCAACGAGCCGGTTCCTATAATCGCCGAACACCCGCAGGTGCGCAACGCTCGCGTCTTTTCAATGAAGCCGTCACATTCCCGATTCATCGGCGTTCGAGGATTGCAGTATCACCTGCGCGAATGGGGCGCCGCCGGCGCCGACGCAGCGCATACCCTGGTAATGCTGCATGGCTGGATGGATGTATCGGCGTCGTTCCAGTTCGTCGCTGATGCCCTCCACGAGCGCTGGCGCGTGGTTGCGCCCGACTGGCGCGGCTTCGGGCTGACCGACCGCGCGCCGGCGGACTGCTACTGGTATCCGGATTATCTGGCCGACCTCGAGTTCATTCTGGACGACGTTGTCGGGCAGGCGCCTGCTTGCCTGGTCGGTCACAGCATGGGAGGCAATATCGCGTTGATGTACGCCGGTGTGCGGCCGCAAAGAGTGCGAGCGGTTGTCAACCTGGAGGGTTTCGGTTTGCGTGCCACGCGGGCCGAACAGGCGCCGGCGCGCTATGCGCAATGGATCGATGAATTGAAGCAAGGCGCAACGCTGCGCGACTATGCGTCGCGCGAAGAAGTGGCGGCGCGCCTGGTGAAGAACAATCCGCGGCTTTCCGCCGACCGCGCCGCGTTTCTCGCGCAGCACTGGGCTGTGCCCGATGGCGCCGGACGTCTCCGCGTAGCGGGTGACCCGGCGCATCGCATCGTCAATCCCAGCCTGTATCGAATCGATGAAGTGCTTGCGTGCTGGCAGTGCATCGAGTGCCCGGTGTTATGGGTGCGCGCCGCGCAGACGGAGGTTCTGCGTCACGTGGGAGTGGACCGCGACACGGCACTGCAGGAGATCGAGAAGCGAAAGTCAGCAATACGCAATGTTGAAAGTGCAGTGGTGGAGGATGCTGGCCACATGCTGCACCATGACAGGCCGGGTGAAGTCGCGCGTCTGATCGATGATTTCTTGCGGCGAGTTGCCGGTTAGACAGGCCCTAGAATGCTTCGATGCCTGATTACGACATTGCACGCTCGGTACGCGCCGACCTCCACTCACATTCGATCTATTCCGACGGCACGATGCAACCGGGCGACCTTGCGCGTCGCGCGGCCGAACATGGCGTCGAGCTGTACGCACTGACCGATCATGACGAAGTCTCCGGGCTGGCGGAGGCCAGAGCGGCAGCGGCGGAGTGTGCGCTGCGCTTCGTCAGTGGGGTTGAAGTCTCCGTCACGTGGGGAACAACCACAATTCACGTGGTCGGCCTTGGCATCGACGGCGATAGCGCCGAGTTGCGCGATGGCCTCGCGAACGTGCGGTCAGGCCGAACGCGGCGTGCGCAGCAGATCGGTGCCAGCCTTGCCGCCGCGGGCATCGACGGTGCGTTAGAGGGCGCTTTGAAGTACGCAGAGAATCCGCAGATGATCGCGCGTACGCACTTCGCGCGCTTCCTGGTCGAGCAAGGCATCTGCCGCGATGTGCGTGAAGTGTTCAAGCGCTACCTGGTTGAAGGCAAGCCCGGCTATGTGCCGCACCGCTGGGCGACGTTGGCCGAGGCCGTCAAGCTGATCGGCGATGCCGGCGGCGTCGCGGTGCTCGCGCATCCTGCGCGCTACCGGCTGGATGAACTGGCATTGCTCGCATTGATCGAAGAGTTTCGCAGCGTCGGCGGCACCGCGCTCGAAGTCGTGACCAGCAATCACACACCCGATGACGTTCGCCGCTTCACGCAGCTCGCGCTCGACTTCGGATTCGAAGCTTCCAGCGGCAGCGACTTTCATGGCCCGGGCGAATCGGCCAACGTCGAGCTGGGGCGGGTCGCCGCGCTGTCGCGGGAGCTGATTCCGGTATGGCACCGGTTCCTGTAGCGAGCTGATGGCGCAGCTTTTTTCGGTGCATCCTGTCGATCCGCAGGTGCGGTTGCTGCGGCAGGCGGCACAGATCCTCGATCACGGCGGCGTCGGTGCGATACCGACCGATTCGTGTTATGCGCTCGCATGCCATCTGGACGACCGCGCTGCGGTGGATCGCATCCGGGCGATCCGGCGCATCGATGATCGGCATCTGCTGACGCTGATGTGTCGCGACTTGTCGGATATCGGGCAGTACGCCAAGGTGGATAACCGCACGTTTCGGCTGCTGAAGAACGCCACCCCCGGTCCTTACACGCTGATACTGGAAGCCACCAAGGAAGTGCCGCGCCGGTTGTCGCATCCGTCGCGCAAGACGATCGGGCTTAGAGTGCCGGACCACCGGGTCGCGCTCGGACTGCTTGACGTACTCGGCCAGCCGTTGCTGACGACGACTTTGCAGTTGCCCGGCGACGAACTTCCTTTGAACGAAGCGCAGGACATTCGCGACCGCCTCGACCATGAAATCGATTTCGTTCTCGACGCCGGCGCGTGTGGCGTGCGTCCGACCACGGTGATCGACCTGACCGGAGCAGAAGCGGTGCTGGTGCGTCAGGGCAAAGGTGACATGGCCGCTTTGGGTTTGTAGGCACGGCATGCGAGCGATGAATTCGCTTGCCGTGATATAGACTCGATTCAATGGAAAACGTAATGCAGACGATCGCGGTGTACGCGATCCCGGTGCTGTTTGCGATCACTGTTCACGAAGCGTCCCATGGCTATGTGGCCCGCATGTTCGGCGACAACACGGCCTATGTGCTCGGACGCGTGACGCTCAA
>JBGTEW010000117.1:0-16687 GCA_041747615.1 Burkholderiaceae bacterium
TGCTGCTGGTGCGCGAGGCCGTGCGCGGACAGCGCTTGCGCCGACATGTGCCGCCGGCTTTGTTCCTGGCAGCGATGGCCGCCGCGCTGCTGGCAATGGCACGGCCCACTGCATCAGTGACACTGCCGTCCCAGTACATGACGATCGCGATGGCGATGGACGTATCGCGCAGCATGATGGCCACCGATGTGGAGCCGAACCGGATGGAGGCAGCGCAGGCGGCAGCCCGGGCGTTCATCGAAGAGCTGCCGCGCAACGTCCGGCTGGGCATCGTCTCGTTCGCCGGCACCGCTGCGGTGGTGCAGACGCCGACCGAGAGCAAGCCCGACATGCTGGCCGCGATCGACCGCTTCCAGCTGCAGCGCGCGACCGCAACCGGCAGCGGACTGATTCTGTCGCTGGCCATGCTTTTTCCGGAGGAAGGAATCGACATCGAATCGGTGCTGGAAAGCCACGCGCGGTCGCGTGGCTTCGGCAGGGCGGCACCGATCGATCGTCCACGCAAGGTGGAGGAGAAGCCGGCCATCGTTCCGGTCGCACCGGGCTCGTATCCGTCGGGCGTCATCGTCCTGCTCAGCGACGGCCGCCGTACCACCGGACCCGATCCACTCGAGGTTGCGAAGATGGCCGCCGACCGCGGCGTGCGCGTGTTCACCGTCGGCTTCGGCACGTTGCAGGGAACGACGATTCAATCCGACAACTATTCGTTTTACGTGCGACTTGACGAAGACACGTTGAAGGCAATCGCCAAAATGACCGGCGGCGAATACTTCCATGCCGGAACCGCGGCAGATTTGCGCAAGGTTTACGAGAGCCTGAGCGCGAAGTTCGGGATGGAACGCAAGGAAACCGAGATCAGCGCGCTGTTCAGTGGAATTGCGGCGGCGCTCGCGTTACTGTCGGTGCTGCTGTCGGTGCTCTGGTTTCATCGCGGCGCAAAGATCAGTGACCGGTGATCAATAGATTTGCCGCCCGCACGCCGAGCAGACGGATGCGCCGGGTCAGGTCGACGCGCTTCAGACACTCGCGGGCGGCGCGCCGAATCTGATCGGCTTCATCGGCGGGCTTAGCCAGCGTGTTATCCCGCGTCACAGTCTTGAAGTCCTCGAAGCGCAGCTTGATGCCGATCGTTCTGCCCGCATAGCGCTTGCGCTGCAGATCTTCGCTCAGCCCCGCACACAGCTCCGACAGGATTCGCGATAACTGCGCGCGGTCGCGTATCGCGTGCAGGTCACGATCGAACGTCGTCTCGCGGCTGATCGATTTTGGCTCGGAAAATGTCACGATCGGGCGATCATCGCGGCCGTGGGCGGCAGCGTGCATCCAGGCGGCGTGTCCCCTGCCGAAGTTTTGCGCCAGCCGGGCCGGATCGGTCTGCGCCAGTTCGCCGATGCTTGCAATGCCGAGTCGCGCCAGTTTTGCGGCAGCCTTGGGTCCGATCCCATGCAGGCGCCGGGCCGGCAGCGGCCACAGGCGTCCCTCGATATCGCGCTCGGTGACGATCGCAAGACCGTCCGGCTTGTCGAGCTCGGATGCGATCTTCGCAATCAATTTGTTGGGTGCCAGGCCAATTGAGCAGGACAGGCCCGTTGCATCGCGCACCGCTTGCTTGATCTCGCGCGCGATTTCGCGCGCCGACCACCAGATGTCGGCTTCGCTCGCTTCGTCCGCCGGCGGCAGGCGCGCCGCGACGAGCTCGGTCAGTTCGATGTAGACCTCGTCGATCCCTCGGTCCTCGACCTGCGGGGAGATGGAGTGCACCGCCTCCTTGAAGAGCCGCGAATACTTGCGGTACTCGTCGAAATCGGTCGGCAGCAGGATAGCGTCAGGTGCCTTCTGCGCTGCTTTCATCAGACCCATCGCCGAGTTGACGCCAAACGCGCGCGCCTCGTAGGTCGCCGTCGTGATCACGCCGCGGCCAACGTAGTCCCGCAACCGAGCGAACCGTCGGCGGCGTACGCCGGTCGCTGCGTCCGTAGTCCACACCGGCTGTTGCTGCGAACCACCGCCGATCACGACCGGTAGCCCGTGCAGCTCGGGATAACGCAGACGCTCGACCGACGCATAAAACGCGTCCATGTCGAGATGAGCGATAACGCGTAGAGGACTGATCATCGTGCCGTTACAGTGTATGGCGCCCGGCAGAATGAAAATAAACAACGATCGCCTGTTGATTTATGGCGCAGCACTGCTGCGCGGTCTAGCGGCCGGCGCGATCAGCGTGCTGGCGGCCGTTTACCTCGCCAAGCGCGGATTCGACGAAGCAGCGATCGGCTTGGTACTGAGCGCCGGGCTGGCAGGTGTTCTGGCCGGTACCGTGTTTGGAACTTACTTCGCCGACAGGGTCGGACGACGGCGCAGCCTGGTGCTGTTGGCGCTGTTGGCAGCGATCGGAGGTGTGGCGCTGGTCGCTACCGAGGCGCTGTGGGCGATGGTGCTTGCCGCGTTCTTCGGCATGCTGAACACGCAGGGATCGGATCGAGGCGCGGCACAAGCGCTGGAACAGGCCATTCTGCCGGCCACGGCGACCGACGCCGAGCGCACGCAGGTGTTCGCACGCTACAACGCACTGGCCGATGTCGGAGGTGCAGCTGGGGCCCTGCTGGCGGCACTGCCGGCGCTGTTGCGCGATCATTCGCACCTGCCTGAAGTGCGGGCGTACGACGTCACCGTGCTCATCTACGCGGCACTGATTCTCCTGGTGGCGCTCCTCTATGCGCGCATGTCGGCGCAGGCCGAAGGCGGCCCGGCGCCATTCGTCCTTGAACATGCACCGCCGAGCGTCAGGCGCGAGGTGCGCCGCTTTTCGTGGTTATCCGCACTTGATGCAGTGGGCGGCGGTTTTATCGGCTCGGCGCTGATCGCCTATTTTCTGTACGCGCGCTTTGGCGCGAGCGAAACGGACTTAGCCTTGCTGTTCGTTGCGGCGCGCACGATGACGGTGATATCGCATTTCGTCGCGGCCTGGCTCGCGAGTCGGTTAGGACTGGTGAACACGATGGTCTTTACCCATATCCCGTCAAGCCTGCTGCTGTTGACCATACCGCTCGCACCGAGCTTCGTCGTTGCGGCGGGTCTCTTTATTCTGCGCGAGGGACTGTCGGAAATGGACGTGCCGACGCGGCAATCGTATTTGATGGCGATCGTGCCGCCGCACGAACGCGCATGGGCCGCTGGCATCTCGCAACTGGCGCGCGCCGCCGGACGCATGGTGTCGCCGCTGTTAGCCGGGGCCGCGATGTAGGCGGGCGCGCTCTGGCTACCGCTTGCCGCTGGCGCGACCATAAAAATCATTTACGACGTGCTGCTATGGCGCGCGTTCCGCCAGATCAAGCCGCCGGAGGAGCAATAGCAGTCAACGCTTGCGCGCCAGCGTCAATCCGTCGCCAACGGGCAGCAGAGAAATGTCGACTCGCGAATCATCGCGCAGCTTTATATTGAGCGCCTGCAGGGCAGCGGTATCCGGGTCCTCTGTCGCATTGACTTCTCCGGCGACTCTGCCGCTCCACAGTGTGTTGTCCAACGCGATCAGGCCACCAGCGCGCAGCAATTGCAGGCAGCGCTCGTAATAGCCGTCGTAGTTCCGTTTATCGGCGTCGATGAAAGCGAAGTCATAACGGCCGGCTTCACCGGCGGCGAGCCGCGCGTCGAGCGTCGTCAGCGCGGGCTCGAGTACAAGGTCGATCTTGCCCGCCACTCCGGCTCGCTGCCAGTAGGGCCGGCCGATCCGCGTGTACTCGTCGCTGACATCGCAGGCCAGCACGCGTCCGTTGTCGGGTATTGCCAGTGCGACCGCCAGCGCGCTGTAGCCGGTGAACACACCTATCTCGATTGTGCGGCGCGCGCCGATCAGCTTGACCAGCAGTGCCAGCAACTGCCCCTGCTCGGGCGCGATCTGCATTTGCGCCTGCGGATGATCGCGGGTCGCCGCACGCAGCTCAGCCAGCGCCGGGTGTTCACGCAGCGAAGCGTCGAGTACGTACTGGTAGAGGCGATCGTCCAGGTTAAGCGTTCGCCGCGACATTAGGGAAGCCCTCTAGCGGTCAGTCTTCGCGGCGCGCGTCGTACTGCTCAGGGGTCGCGCCGCCGCGCGTCAGAAGGCCGCGTAATGACTGGACCGAATGCCGGTCCATCGTGTTGCCCCCGTGATGCGGGCGGTGCAGCACGCCTTCTGCATCGTTCAGCTTGACTCGCATCCGAGCGCCGGCGACGGACTCCATCTGCGCACCCAGGTGCTTGAGGAGCGATTCGACCTCGCGGAACGACAGCTTCGTGTTGACCGGGTCCTGGAATATTTCGCGCAGCAGATTGGCGTGCTTCTGGCTCATGGTTACGAAGAATTGGCGGTCGGGCAGGCGCGATCGTACCTGCACCCGGCAAAAAGCTTGCTGCTACGCGTTGAAATGAAAGCTTCGCGACGCCTTCTGTTACTTCGACAACACCGACAAGTTGCACGCGCCAAGGAATGCACGGCGACTGATGCAGATGCTCGAAATCGATTGGGCGACTGTCACCCGCGGTTGTTAGCGCTGCCGGTACGGTGGTGGGGCGTTCGGAGGCGGAATCGCGGCGTTGGGTGGCGGTGCATTCGGCGGCGGTATGGCCGCATTCGGCGGTGGCGTCCTGACGTAGGGCGCGGGCGGAGCGGCATTCGCATGTCGCATCGAGCGCGCGTAACTGGCCGGGACCGGCACCTTATGGCCCTGCGAGTACATGCACTGCGTGTAGGTGTTATCGAATCGCTGCTGCGTCGTGTACGAAGCAGCGTGTGCGTTGCCCGCCCCGACCGCGCTGCCGCCGAATAGACCAACCCCGGCGCCAACACGGGCGCCATCACTGCCGCCTAGCAAACCGCCGACCGCTGCGCCGAGGATTGTGCCGACCACAGCGCTGCCCACCGCCGCATCCACAGCGGCGTCACCGGGCGTGCCACCAGCTGCCTGTACGGCGTACTGGCGGCATGATGCGTCGTCAAATTGAAACTGATCGAAGCTCTTGCGACTGCCCGGCATGGCGGTGTAGGTCGGACCGGTGGGCACAGTGGCACAACCGGTCAGGGTTGCCAGAGCGATCATCGCGAACTTGCCGGTGAAATTCATTGCGACCCTTGCGTAGGTTGCGGCGGCACGCGCTGCCAACCTTCGGCGCACGTGCCCACATACGGGTAGTAGCTCCTGGCACTGGCGCACCAGTACCACCACTGCGGTGCATTTGCAGCCGAACTCGACGACACCGGTGGCGTGGGCGGCGATGCTTGGTCACTTTCGATCCAAACGCGCGGTTCCTGCGGCACGACCACCATCGGCGGTGCATACGCCGCGGGTGGACCCCAGTAACCCCAGCCCGGACCCCAATAGCCGGAGCCCCAATAGCCGGGGCCCCAATAGCGCGGGCCGCCCCAGTAACCCAGAGATAAATGAACCGAAGGACCGTGCCGGTAGCCATGGCGATACTTCCCATGCGCCGACGCCGGCTCGCTTATGACTGCCAGTCCGAGCGCAAGTCCAGCTGCCGCGGCCAATAGTTTCAGCGGTGTCATCAACGCTCCTTGAAACTCACGGTGCAGTAGGACTCAACGCGTGAATGCTAGTTCGCGCCGACCGGAAAAGCCGTAGCAAAATGTAACCACGGCTCGGTCAGTGACGTCCGCCTTTCATCCGCCCGCTTTATTTTCATCAATCCGGCGCTCCAACGCTTGCAGTCCACGAAGCACGATCAACGCCAGCAGGGTTGCACCGACCGCCAGCCACCACTGCTGCAACGCGGTGCAGACGCCGATGGCGCCCGCGAACAGCAGCGAAGTCGCGGTCGTCAGGCCTTCGACTCTCTCACCGTGAGGTCGAAATATCGTGCCGGCGCCGATAAAGCCGAGCGCTGTCACAACGCCGCCGACCAGTCGAAAAGGGTCGGCGCTAATCACACCGGGATGCGAGGCGGAAAATTGACTGAGCATTGGTCCGCCGAGGCCGACCAGCAGCGCGCATGCCCCGGCCAGCATCATATGCGTGCGAAATCCCGCTGGCTTATTGGCGGTTTCGCGCTCGTAGCCGATTAGCCCGCCGAGCACCATCGCCGCCGCCACTTCCGCCAGCACGCTCAGCTGGGGCCACGCCTGCCCAAGCAGGTCCATCTGGCCCGCGCGCCGCGGCGAAGAAGGCTAGTGCCGCCAGGGAATGTAGTCGCGCCACTCGCTCAACGAGGAACGCCGGTCGCGCAAGACATAGACGGCAACCAGCGCAATGACAGCGGCGCTTCCGAGGGCGATCAGCGAAGGCGCCGCTTTCCGCAATCGGCGTTTCCACTTGTAAGAACGGTCATTTTCGAGCAGCACCGGTTCGAGACTCTCGGCATACGCAGGGGAAATCGGATCGCTGGCCGGAAAGCTTTCGTCGATTGCCTGATCCAGCAGGCGGTCCTCATGTCCGGGCGTTTTCATTGTTGTCATCGGGTGCTCCTGTTGATGTCTGGTTTGCGGTCTTCAGCAACAATAAAAAGCAACGATCGTGCCTTGTTAGTGTTTACCCGAATTCCACCGCGTCGCGTTCGCCATGGTAATGAGATCGCCAAGCGTCAGGACGCGGAGCCTTGATCAGCTCGGGCGCTCTCCTCGAGCGAGGACCAGAGTTCGAACTTCGAAGCGATCTCGTGCTCGATGAATTCGACGCGCTGCCGGTCGGCCTTCATCTGCTCGACGCTCGTCTGGTGATAGTCGGCGCGACTCATCCGTTGCGCAATTTCCTGTTGTTCGGTTTCCAGCGATTCGATTTCGGCGGGAAGCACAGCTAACGCTCGTTGCTCCTTGTACGAAAGCTTCGCGTTCGGTGCGCGAGCGCGTTTCGTGGCCACCGTCGCTGCAACCAGTGTCGCAGAAGGCGCCACCGTTTCGGCGCGCGGGCGCTGTTGCACCCAATCCGAATAACCGCCAACATACTCGCGCCATAGTCCGTCGCCTTCGGCCACCAGCGTCTGCGTCACGACATTGTCGAGAAATGCGCGATCGTGACTGACCAGCAGCAGCGTGCCGGAATATTCCTGCAGCGTCGCTTCGAGTAACTCGAGCGATTCGATATCGAGATCATTGGTAGGCTCGTCGAGCACCAGCAGATTGGCCGGCCGCGCAAATAGTCGCGCGAGCAGCAGGCGGTTGCGTTCGCCGCCGGAAAGAGTCTTGACCGGGGCTTCGGCGCGCTGCGGAGGAAACAGAAAGTCTCCGAGGTAAGTCATCACGTGCTTGCGCTCGCCCCCGATCTCGATCCAGTCGGAGCCGGGGCTGATCGTCTCGGCGACAGTTGCTTCCGGATCCAGTGCTGCGCGCATCTGGTCGAAGTGGGCTGGCTGCACGTTCGTTCCGACCCGCACCGCGCCGCTGTCCGGTGGCAATGTTGCTAGCATCAGCCTCAGCAGCGTCGTCTTGCCGACGCCATTCGGGCCGATCAGCCCGATGCGATCCCCCCGCAGTATGCGCATCGACATGCGATCGACGATGACGCGTGAATCAAAGCGTTTCGTCACGTCGGTCAGCTCAGCGACCAGCTTGCCCGAGCGTTCACCGGCATCGACAGCGAGCTTGACGTTGCCGAGCCGCTCCCGCCTGGCTGCCCGGGCGTTGCGCAGCCGTTCCAGCCGTTCCACCCTGCCTGCGTTGCGCGTCCGTCGGGCTTCGATTCCGCGCCGGATCCATGCTTCCTCCTGCTGCCAGAACTGGTCGAACTTGCGCGCCGCCGTCCGCTCTGCCGTCAGCTCGACCGCGCGCCGCACCTCCCATGCGCTGTAATTGCCCGGATAAGACCGCAGCAGGCCCCGGTCGAGCTCGACGATGCGGGAGGCGACTCGATTCAGGAATGCGCGATCGTGCGTGATCACGACCAGCGTCTGCTTGTTCAGAAGATCTTCGAGCAGCGTGATGCCGTCGATATCCAGATGGTTGGTCGGCTCGTCGAGCAGCATCAGCTTCGGAGAAAGCGCAAATGCCAGCGCCAGCGCTCCGCGCTTACGTTCGCCGCCCGACAGTTTTGCGGGATCGGCGGCCTCGTCGAGTCCGAAGCGATGCAAATATTCGATCAGCCGCGCTTCGATGCGCCAGCGCTCGCGATCATCGTGTGCCGTCGCCTGTATGTCGGCCGCGCCGCGCAGAGTCAGGCTCGCTCGCAGGGTCGGCGCCGGCGGCAGCACCGGCTCCTGTTCGACCAGTGCGACCGATAGCGAGTCGTTCTTCTTTATTTCTCCGTCGTCGAGCATGATCCGTCCGGCGATGACGTTCAGCAGCGAGCTCTTGCCTGTGCCGTTGCGGCCGATCAGGCCGATGCGGTCTCCCGACTGCACTGTCAGCGACGCGCGGTCGAGCAGCGGCTGCAGTCCGTAGGCGAGCTCGGCATCGACAATGGTTAGCAGCGACATCGGGGCGTCAGAGCGCGTGTGAGGGCCGCGCCGATCCGATCAGCACGATGCCCGCGCTCGCGCACAGCAGCGCCGCGGCCTGCAGCCAAGTAAAGGCCTCGCCTAGCAGGAACACGCCGACCAATGTTGCCGCGATCGGCAACGCCACCGTGAACACGCCGGCATGGCTGGCCGCCACGTGCTTGAGCCCGGCGACCCACATCCACACCGCGAACAGACTGGCCGAAAGCGAGTAGAAAACGAGCAGCAACCACAGGCTCGCGGTCAACGCCACGGGGTCGAATGAAGCAAGTTGCCACAGGCCGAAAGGCGCGATCAGTGCCAGACCCCACAGATTGATCAGCGCTGAGATGCGCAGCGGTGCGCGCGTTGCCGACAGCCGCTTGGCGATGATGACGTAGATCGCTTCACAGACGACGGCGCCAAACATCAGCAGGTTGCCAAGCCAGACAGTCTGCGCAGTTTCCGCCGGCTTCGCCCACTGCAGCAGCGCAATGCCGAGTACTGCCAGCCCAATGGCAATCCAGACGCGAACGGTCAGTTGCTCGCGCAGGATCCAGTACGACAGCAACGCGACGACGGCGGGCAATGTCGCGAGAATCACGCCGGCAGCCGTCGCGGTGGTCAGCGCAATTCCGGTCAGCATGCAGATCGAAAACAGGAAGTTTCCGAAGAACGAGAGCAGGAAGAATAGGCGCTGCTCCGTGCGCGACAGTGGAGCTTCGCCCGGCTTTGCAAAAGTCCACGGCAACATCGCGACCGCCGAAATGGCGAACCGCAGGAACGCAAGCGCGAACACCGGGATAGCGGCGGCTAGCGGCTTCGACAGCGCCACGTAGGTACCGACCAACGCCATCGATGCGGTCAACAGGAAGTACGCGAAAAATCTCGATGATGTCGGTGCGGAAGTCATCCGCATCGACGATACCGGACGTCAGCGGGCGGACGCTGCGGTGCGCATATGCATATAGCGACGAGTGCACTTCCGTGCGTACGGCATGCTTAAGCTCTGGGACCGTGTTCGTGACGAATGTATGAAGACGCTCCATTCGCTAATCGCCGGCCTTCTATTCGCCGCGCTCGCAGCCGCCTCACTGAACGCTTCTGCGCAGAAGATCGATGCATCGCGCGTGCCGGAAGAGATGCGCACGCAGCAGGGGTTGTATCTGTTGCCCAGGCAAGCGCACCAGTTCGTGCGTGCACAGAAAGGCAAGGTACTGTTTCTCGATGTGCGCACGCGAGCCGAGGCGCAGTTCCTCGGCATGGCGACGCCGGTCGATGCGCTGGCGCCGTATGTCGAGTTTCAGGATTTCATGACCGACTGGGACGAGGACCGTGGGTTCTACAAGCTCGAGCCTTTCAACGACTTCGTTCCCGAAGTCGGGCGTCGTCTGCAGGCCAAAGGCTTGACCAGGAACGATCCGGTCGTATTGATCTGCCGATCTGGCGAACGCAGCTCGCGTGCGGCTGACCTGCTGACCAGTTCCGGATACACGCGCGTTTACACCATTGTCTATGGGTTCGAGGGCGAGTTGTCTGACGGCGGCCGTCGCAACCTCAACGGCTGGAAGAACGCCGGGCTGCCTTGGAGCTACGAGCTCGACAAGAGCAAGATGTACTTTCCCAAGTAGCGTTTGAGCGACGCAGCGGCTACGCGACCACGGTACGCGCGGGGCTCGCAGAGTTCACATCGGAGCGAATCCGCCTCCATAATCCGGGCGCGATGGCGACCCGGCTGTTTAGACAACAGGCAATCGACGCGCAGCGCGAGAAGCTGCTGGGTGAAGTGTCGCTGGCGCGCACGGCGCCGTTGTGGATCTACACGGTGCTTGCCCTGGCGTTTGCCATCGGGCTGGTGTCGTTCTCCGTTTGGGGCGAGTACGCGCGGCGCGAGCGGGTCGATGGTTTCCTGGCGCTCGACTCCGGTGCGGCGCGTCTGCTGGCGCCGGAGGCGGGCATCGTTGCCGAGATATTGGCCGAGGAAGGCGACGATGTGGAGGCCGGGCAGCCGCTGATCCGGCTGTCTTTTGAGCGTGGCACGGCGACCGGGGTCACGTCAGGCGAGCTGGTGCAGCGTGAGATCACTGAGCGCATCGCAGGCCTGGAGCGCGAGCAGCAGCAGGTGCGCCTGCTCGGCAGGCAGGCAGCCGAAATCCTGCGCCGCAAGATCGATGACCTGCAACGTGAGCTGGCGCAATCCGATCTGGAGATCAAGGCGCAGCAAACACGGCTCGCCTCGTCGCGCAACGAGTACCAGCGCGCCGAAGATCTGTTCAAGGACAAGTTCTACTCGGAAAGCAAGCTGATCGAGTTTCGCAACAATGTGCTCGATCAGCAGGTCAAGCTCGAAGGGCTGCGCCGGCAACGAGCCAGCGTCGAACGCGAGCTGTCATCGACGCGCGCCGAGCTGCCGATGGTCGAAACCAAGGTCGGAACGCAGATCGACCAGGTCAAGCGGCAGATGAGCGAGCTGCAGCAGGGCCGGGTGGAACAGGCCGCAAAGAGAGAGAACATCATCCGCGCGCCGATTGCCGGCGTGCTGACCAACATTGCGGCCACGCGCGGCGAAGCGTTGGCCGACGGGGCGCCGCTGGCGGTCGTGGTGCCGAAAGGCAGTGGCCTGCACGCGCAGCTGCTGGTGCCAACGCGCGCGATCGGTTTCGTGCAGCCGGGGCAGGAAGTCGTCCTGCGTTACGACGCCTTTCCCTTCCAGCGCTTCGGGCAGTATCGCGGCACTGTCAAGAGCGTCAGCCGCACGGTCTGGTCGCCCGGCGAAAGGGTCGGCCCGATGACGGTGCGAGAGCCGGTATATCGGGTCGATGTAAAACTCGACTCGCAGGACATTGCCTCAGGCAAGCAAACACTGGCGTTGCGGCCCGGCATGTCGGTCAACGCCGACATCCTGCAGGAGAAGCGCAAGGTGTGGGAGTGGGTGTTCGAGCCAATTCTGTCGCTGAAGCAGAGGATGGGTTGATGCTCGGACGCCGAGTTCCGATGATCCTGCAAAGTGAAGCGCCCGAGTGCGGCATCGCTTGCGTTGCGATGATCGCCAGCTATCACGGCTTCCGCACCGATTTGGGTGGCATGCGCATGCGGCTCGCGCCGTCGATGAAGGGCGTGACGCTGAAGCACATCAGCTCTATCGCGGAAGTGATGGGACTCGCTGCGCGCGGCGTCAAGGTCGCGCTCGAGTCGCTTTCGCAACTGAAGCTGCCGGCGATCCTGCACTGGGACATGAACCACTTTGTCGTGCTGACCCGCGTCGACGGCGACACGATCACAGTCAATGACCCGGCCCGCGGGCGCCGCGTGCTGAAACTCTCCGAAGCCTCGGATCACTACACCGGCGTGGCGATGGAGATGACGCCGAGCGCCGGCTTCAAGAAGCGCGATGAGCGCGAACAGATCAGCGCCTGGCAGCTGGTGCGCACTGCCACCGGCCTGAAGAGCGCAGTCACGCAGGTGCTGCTGCTTTCACTGGTGCTCGAAGTGTTGGCGATCGCGTCGCCGTTCTTCCTGCAGCTGGTGGTCGATCGAGTGGTGGTCGGGCGCGACCGTGACCTGCTGGCGGTACTCGGCATCGGCTTCGTGTTCCTCGCCGTGATGATCGCGATCGTGACGGCGCTGCGAGCCTGGCTCGGCGTGTACATCAACACCCGCTTGAACCTGCAGCTGCTGGACACGCTGTTCGCGCGCCTGCTCAGGCTGCCGCTCGCCTGGTTCGAAAAGCGCCATATCGGCGACATCGTGTCGCGCTTCCGCTCGGTCGATGCGATCCAGCGCACGCTGACGCTGACGTTTCTGGAAACAGTCATGGACGGCGTCATGGTGCTGGTGACGCTGGCCGTGATGTTCTGGTACAGCCAGACGCTGACGCTGATCGTCTTGGTGGCGGCGATCTGCTACGGGCTGCTGCGCTGGACGATGTACGGACCACAGCGGCGCGCGACCGACGAACGCATCGTGCACGAGGCGAAAGCGGCCACTCACTTCATTGAAACGTTGCGCGGCATGATGGCGATCAAGCTCAACCTGCGCGAGTCCGAACGCCGCGCCGCCTATCTGAACCACGTGGTCGATCAGACCAACGCCGACGTGCGCGTTCAGAACCTGGCGCTGCTGCAGCGGGCCGGCAATGTTCTGGTGTTCGGGGTCGAGAACGTGCTGGTGATCTGGCTCGGCGCCTATGCCGTGCTCAACAATCAACTGTCGGTCGGCATGCTGTTCGCGTTTCTGCTGTTCAAGCTGCTGTTCATCACGCGGGTCAACAACCTGGTCGACAAGACGATCGAGTTCCGGATGCTGGACCTGCACGCGGACCGGGTGGCCGATATCGCACTGGCGCAGCCCGAAGGCGCCGCCGCCGAACTGCCCGCGGTCGCACGCGCCGATGCGCCCTCAGCGCCGTTTGTGTTGCAAGGGCGAGACATCGGTTTTGCTTATGGCATCGAGGGTTTTGTGTTCCGAGGCGTCGACTTCGCCGCCCAACCCGGTGAAATGGTGGCGATTGTCGGGCCTAGCGGCGCTGGCAAGACCACGCTGGTCAAAGTGCTGGCCGGCCTGCTCGACCGCACCGAGGGGTCGCTGACAGCCGCCGGTCGGGACGTTCGCGACTGGGACAAGGCTGCCTATCGCAGCCGGATCGGGGTCGTGATGCAGGACGACCATCTGTTCGTGGGCACGATCGAAGACAACATCAGCTTCTTCGACCCGCAGCACGACGCGCAGCGCGTCCAGGACTGCGCCCGGCTGGCGATGGTCGATCAGGAGATCGACGCGATGCCGATGCAGTTCAACACGATCGTCGGCAGCCTCGGCATGGCGCTATCCGGCGGCCAGCGCAGCCGAGTATTGTTGGCCCGCGCACTGTACCGCCGGCCGCAGATCCTGTTTCTGGACGAGACGTTCGATCAGCTCGATCTGGCTAAAGAACGAGCGATTACGGATGGGCTGCGCAAGACCGGGATTGGACTGGTAATTGTCAGCCACCGACCCGAGACGGTTGGGGCGGTGGATCGGATCGTTCGGCTGGGCGAGGCCCAAGGAGTCTCGAACCAGCTAGCGGCGTAGGAAAATAAACCGGACGGCCTTCGTCAAGGACGTCCGGTTAAGCTCGTAGAACAAGAAAATTAAGCTGCTAGTTTTTATAGGTCAGTCTAGGTCAGTCGTAAATATTCTTAGGCGATGATCGCGCCGACGTTTCCTCCGCCTACCATGTCCAACTCGAAAAGCGACAGTTCAGAATCCTGCTGCTCCGTCATTTCAACGGTGGTTTCCTCGGCGACTGCGAAATCGATCTTGTTCATTTGATCCTCTACGAGTTAGGTTGTTTTAGTTGGCGTATCGAGCCACTTACATGACCGACACACAACATGATTGTCGATCATAGAAAAAACACGGGAAATCACCCGCATTTGGCGGCTTTGGCCGCTCCTCTTGCATGCGCGGGCGATCACAATTCTGCGATCCAATTTTCCAGTGGTGCGGATGTCTGCGCACGCTCACAAAGAGCTTGAAGTATTAGAGCGCGAAATTAAGGCGAACCTCGCATCGCCAAGCCTCGACACTCTTGCATTTTTAAATGACGCGCTGAAGCGGCTGCGCCTCATTCCATTCAGCGTTGATCCAAAGCGCAGAGTCAATTGCTTAATTGACATCGCGTCGCAGTTTTACCATCAAGGTCAAAACACTTTCAACGGCGTTGAGCCGGCGGCGCTTGCGGTCATGGTCGCCCGCGATTCAAATGATCAAGTTCTTCTTAGGCGCGCCCTTACGCTGCAGGCAGTGATCCTTTTGTCGACAAACAACCCCGGCGACGCGATAACCACGCTTGCGGAAGCCTTGGAAATCGCAGAAAGCAATAGCGATGAAGTTGGCAAGGTTGCAGTCTGGAACAACCTCGGAATGGCATTCTATGAAGCGGCGCTATACGGCGATTCGAGAGATTGCTTCGAGCGTGCCACCCGCTTAACAACAGGGAATGCGGCACTCCGATCATTTAAGACAGTCGCCTTGGCAAATGTCGCACTCTGCTGTTTACATATGCAGGAATATGAAGAGGGTCTAAACAGCATTCGGGATGCTATCGGTCTAAAACACACACCGGACACGCCGGCGGAAATGCTGACGCGAGTTTTCGCGGAAGGAACTTATACGCGCTTGTTGCTTGCGCTTGGGCGGGTCGCCGAGGCATCGGAACGTGCGCAAATAGCAAAGGAGTTGGCAACTAAAGCGAAATCGGTTCGAGCGGACATTGCAGCGGCGAGCTCGGAAGGACTGGTCGAGGTTTATTCCGGGTTAGGCGATGTTGGGCTTTCGAGGGGAATGGCCGCACTTGAAAAAGCCCGAGCGGTTAAGCCACAGTTGCGCGAAACGCTGCTGGCTCTAGTGCAGGCACACGAGAAAGCTGGGCGGCCTGAGCGAGCGCTTGCGCTCCATCGGGAACTGACGCTCCATATCCGCAAAGCGCAGCACGACAGCATCGTTCGCCATCAAGAACTCCATTTGCAGCAACTCGAAGCCGGCCACCAGTTTCCCGAGCATCTGCTGAAAGGCAAGGAAGCTGAACTAAGCGACAAGATCGCTGCCCAGACTGCCGGCGCGAAGCAAGGCGACCTACTTGAACAAATCGCTTTCACCGCCGAGATGCGAGACGACCCTACGGGCGAGCACTGCTACCGCGTCGCGAAACTTTCTTCACTGCTAGCGAAGGTTCTCGGCCAATCGGATGATGCTTGTGAGACGCTTGATCTCGCTGCTCGCTTGCACGACATCGGCAAGGTCGGCATTCCTGATTCGTTGATGCAGAAGCCTCAACCATTGTCTGACGGCGAGCGGCATATCCTGCAGACGCACGCCGCAACCGGCGCAGATTTGCTGTCGAAAACGAAAGTCTCGTACTGCGAACTCGCCAGTGACATAGCAAGGCATCATCATGAAAGATGGGATGGAAATGGCTATCCCGAGGGTATTTCAGGGTCCGCGATCCCGCTGGCGGCCCGGATTGTCGGTTTGTGCGACTCCTACGACGCTCTGACCCACGAAAAGGCCTATCGGCGCGCTTTTTCCAGCGACGAGGCGATCAGCGAGATTCTCCGACTCCGCAACCTGCAGTTCGATCCGCACCTGGTCGACCTGTTCGTCCCGATGGTGATCAGCTTGCGCGACGAACATGATGACCTGGATGACTTCCTCGGCGCGGCGGCACGGCAGACCGCACTGAATGTCGCGCGCCTGAAGATTGCCGAGTCGCTTGCGAAACCGGTCGAGGGGTTCGGGCCGCCGGACCTGCCGCCTCCGACCATAGAACGCCGCATTATCCGGCGCACCTTGCCGAAACCGCGCTGACTGCGGGAAAGCAGGCGAATCGGGGTCTGACCCCGATTTCTAGTGCTTACGGATGCCGGCCAGCCGCCCGGCACCATCCCCATCGAGCAAGCCGCTTTCAGCCAGAGCGCGGATACGCACCACGGTGTCCAGATCGGCACGCCGGTAGGCCTGCTGCCGCAGCGCAATCGTCACATCGTCCAGGTCGTCGCTCCCGATCGCTTCCTCTAGTTCATAGACGAAGCGCAGAAACAGCAGCTCCGGCTGCGGCTCTTCAATTTCGATCCGCATCCGACTTGCCGGCCAGGTCGGCCCTGGGCTGGTGTGTATCTCGCTGCGCTGCTGGGGAACCAGCCGCACGCGGTCGTCCACCTTGAACGAGCCGAAGTCGAGCGTTCGAACCAGCTCGATCTCGTCGCCCACGTGCCGCCGTGAATGAATCGTCGCGATCTCCAGCCCGAGTACGAACTGGGTGGGCTCTTCCGCCCGCAGGACGAGGCCGCGCCATAGCTGGTCGCGGGTCAGCGTGTCCAGCAACGGCATCAGCGGGTCGTTGATCTGTATCAGGTGTTCATACCGCACGGTGGGAATTTTGCCTCCGTTAACCCCTTTTGCCTTGCGCCGACGTTTCAGCGTCTCCCCCAATGACTCAGGAGAGTCCGATGCTGATCAGAACACTGGCGGTGGCATCCGCCCTGGCCTTGACAGCCTGTTCAACCCCCGCCGGCGCGAACGGCTCGATGACTGACGTCCAGGTGATCGATCGCATCACCGGTGAGTCGCTGCCGATCTATTGGCACGACGGCCGATGGTGGGTGCCAGGCAAGCCGGGCAATCGCTATGCCGTTTCGCTGACCAACCGCAGCGGCGGCCGCACGCTGAATGTGATCTCGGTTGACGGCGTCAACGTGATCTCGGGCGAGACCGCGGCCCACGATCAGACCGGCTATGTACTGACCCAGGG
>JBGTEW010000118.1:0-7121 GCA_041747615.1 Burkholderiaceae bacterium
ACCGACGAGGTCGTCGTCGACGGTGCAGTCGTTGTGGCAGGTGCCGGAGCTGGCGCCGGGGCTGGAGCGGGGGCGGGCGCTGGTGTTGGCGCCGGCGGGGGGGTCGGTTCCTTCCGGCCGCAGGCGGCAAGCGCAACGACCATCATCGAAGCGAGCAGCAGTGACTTGTTCATTTTGTTCGAGCCCTTCATGGTTGATCGGTAGAGGTGTTGTTGTCGGTCGAAATAATGCCGGCGGCGAGTATAGCCGCACAGGTACCACCGCTCGGGCAGCACGACGCCTGCCGTCAATCAACTCAGACCCAGCGGAATAACCGGCAGGTTATGCGCGGCGGCTTCCCAACGCCGCTCGAACGCTGCAACCAGCGGCTGCGCGTGCGGTTTGTTGTTCAGCCAAAGATGGCCCTGCGCTTGTGCGGTGGGACGCATGTCCAGCACCGTGTTGTCATCTGCAATCAGTGTCGCATCGTCGCCGACCGGGTCGTCGAGGGAGGCGACGCGCATTTCGAGTGCCAGCGGAAATCGCTGCTGCAGCGCGCGCAGCCGAGCTGCACCAGTGTTGAGCCAGCTCGAATCTTGGACCAGCAGCCGGGCGCGTGCGCTGCGGTGGGCGAGCAGAAAGCTGGCGAGCAGATCGGTGGTCTCGCGCCGAGAGAGGTCGAAGACCGAGAGATCGCTGTGAATGCACAGCAAACGCCGCGTCGCGGCACCGATGACCTGCAGCACGGCCTGCTGGGTCTCGGCGCGCGACGTGATCAGAGAGCGCTTGGGCGTGGATTCGCTCGGCGTCTCGCTCGACTCTTTATCCATGGTTCGGTTGAAATTCAATCTGCGATCTTGATCCATCCCGCGGTGTACCAGTCGTGCATCAACGTCCATCCCGCGTTCGACAAGTTTGCCACCTCATGCGCGGCCAGCGCGCGCCGATCGGCCAACTTCCTGAATATTGCCATCGAATTCGGCGGCGGCTTGATCCATTCGCCATTGATGCCGAGCGCCGTGTTCGCATAGATCATTCGGCTCTTTCGATTCAACTCGAGGCCGCGTGCACCGGCCCGGCGCCGCCATTGCGCGAGCGGGAGCGGTGACGGCGGCGAAAACGTGGTGGTGGCTTTGGGTTCGCTCAAGTGCTGCAATAAGAACCGTTCGGTATCCGCCACGGCGGGTTGGCGCTCGGTCAACTTCGCATGGATCTCGCGTGCCATCGCCGTTGGCAGTGCGGCCGGGCGCTCGGTCGGCGAAACACCCGGGTCCGCGTAGCGGCCGCGCAGCGCGGTGTGCTCCGAATAGGTCGCAAACCATGGCTCGAGCAGTTGCTGATAGCTCGGCGAACGAAACCCGATCGAGTAGGTCAGGCATTCGCCCAGCGCGACGCCTTCATGTGCGACGCCCGGCGGAAGGTAAAGCATGTCGCCGGCGTCGAGCACCCATTCATGGGACGCGCGGAAGCCCGCGACAACGCTCAGCGGGGAGCCGCGTTGCAAAGCAAGCCTGCGCTGCCTGCTGATGCGCCATCGCCTGCGACCGGACGCCTGCAATAGGAACACGTCGTACGAATCGACATGGGGCCCGACGCCGCCGCCATCGGTTGCATAGCTCACCATCAGATCATCGAGCCGCGCGTCGGGCACGAAACGAAAGCGTGACATCAGGTCGCGCGCCGAGTCGTCATGGAGGTCAACGCCTTGCACCAGCAACGTCCAGTCTGGATGTCGGAGCGAAGGCAGACGGCGGAACGGTCCATGTTGCAACGACCAGCGGCCGGCGGATCGTGTGATCAAGCGACTCTCAGCTGCCGGGTCACGCGCCAGCTCGAACAGACGCACGCGATCGATCGGCGCAGCGAAGTCAGGCAGCGCGTCACGAATCAGCATCGGCTTGCGCTGCCAGGCTTCGCGCATGAACTGCTTCACGCTGATGGAACCAAGCCGGCGAAGGATGGCTGATCGATGCACTGGGCGATTGTAGTGAGGTGATAATCCGAGTCAGCAATGAAGATCGACGACAACACCTTGGTCAGCATCGATGTATCGATGTACGACGCGCAGGGAAATCTGCTCGAAAAGTCAGACGCATCGTTGACATATCTGCACGGCCACGGCGACATCTTCGAGCGCATCGAAGAAGAATTGCATCACAAGGAAGCAGGGGCGAACGTATCCGTGCAACTCGAGCCGGAGGAAGCTTTCGGCGAGTACGACCCTGAGCTGGTCACACTGGTGGAGGCCGAGCACCTGGGTGAGGGTGTAACGGCCGGCATGCGAGTAGACGGCGCGGACATCGGCGCAAGCCCCGGTCCATACATGGTTACCGACATCGCCGAAGGGATGGCCGTGGTGGACGGCAATCACCCGCTCGCAGGTCTGGCGCTGCGTTTCGAGGTTACCGTCATCGATGTCCGTGCGGCGACCGAAGAGGAAATCGAAGCGGCCGATGCCCCTTCGATTCCAGATTTTCTGCGGGTAGAAGAAGCGTCTGGGCGGACGCTGCACTAGTAGCAGAGAAAAACTAGTTGCGCCGATAAACGATCTCGTCCGATCGGACGAGATCGCCTCGTTCGATCGGAGTAGATCGCAACAAAATGCGGCCGCTTGTCCATTTTGTCGTTGACGAACTCGCGGTTCTTTCAGTAGAAAGATAAAAACAAGAGCCTGATCGAGTAGGACCTTTAGGAGGGGGGATGCCGATACTTTTAGCGGCGCCAGCCGTCGATTCTACTGCGCTGCCGGTCAGACGGGCATGGCGTTGTCACCGCTCTGTACTACGACCCGCGGATGCTGCTCACCAGTCGCACGGTAGTCAACGAACAAGGAACTGGATCGCAGCCTGTCTTGTAACGCTCGGGACAACCTGGCCAGGGTTTACCGCAGCAGATGTCTTCCGCGAGTATTGTCATTTTGGATTTTGCTATGTCGGTTTAAACGACGAAGACGCCGTTGCGTTCACGCAGTCGGTGCCACCTGGGCTGCCTTGGTACTACAGGCAAATGACACCGTTGAGTCAGAGCGACTCTGCAGCCAGATCGTTTTGCATAACGCAGTTTAGTCAGTGGGGATACACATTCCATCATCACGCCGTAGATACGTACGCGGAGGATGTTCAGGGCTTTCCCTTTACTTTCCTTAGAGTTCGCTGTTCGAGCAGTGCACCTTATGTAGACACATACACCTGGTCATTTCCGATAGCCGCTCGGTGTCCCTTGGGCTGGAGCGGTTACAGCGGGTTTCACGATAGTGCCTCGCCCTATTCGTTCGCGTACCCGTACAACTTCGGAACATCCGATCAACCGGACGTCGCACGATGGTGCCAAAAGCAGTGCGGGTTCGATGAGTCAATGGGTAACTCGGGCGTTTGCGAAAAACGTACGAATCTCGGTCCCCCACCGCAGAACGCCTGCGCAGGCAATCCGATCAACGCTGCGGCTGGAAACAAGCACCAATATGAAGTTGATCTTGCCGCCGTAAACGGGCCGTTCAAGTTCGGCCGGAGCTACAACAGCTGGGACGGCAGGAATCTCTACGAAAGCTTGTCTCGCTCGATGGGTCGGTCCTGGTTGCATGACTTTGATCGCGTGATAAACGTTGTTCGTTACGCGACCAACGAGCGGGCGTTCTCGTATCGCGGTAACGGAAGAACTTATTCAGCCACGGCTCCCCGTAATGCCAACGTATTCGCTGCCGATCAGTCATTCTCAAACCAGCATTTGCAACGAGTGCCAGATGGCCTCGGCAGTCATACGTGGAAGCTGAGCGGAACTGAGGCTAACGAGATCGAGATCTATCTAACCGATGGGCGTCTCTCTCAGCTGCTCTATCCGACAGGGTTAGTGCTGCGGATGGTCCACGGGAATGGCTCAGTAGGCTCGCCCTTAAATTTGCTGGTAGAAGTTCAAGATTCGTATGGCCGAGTTTGGCGGCTCACATATGACAGCAAACGGCGGGTTAACGGCTTGATCGATCTAGCTGGACTCAACACTGCTTATACCTATGACGACGCGAATGAACTGCTTACGTCGGTAAGTTTCCCAGCGGCAACGGGTACCCATGTGCGGACATATGTATACGCGGAACCGGCGTTTGACGGCGGCAACAGTCGTCCGCGGCTGCTGACTGGAATTGTTGACGAAAAGAATCAGCGTTTTTCAACCTACCAATATGGCACCGGCGCGGCTGCGACAGGGTCTGAGCACGCCGGTGGCGCCAATCGAGTCACGCTAGGTTACGCGTCGGGGTCAGTTGCAATCACGGATGCCCGTAATAGCGTACGAACGGTTGGCCTAAGCCAGACTGGTGGACGCTGGCTGCCGACTTCGCAATCGCAACCCGCCGGCTCCGGCTGCGGCCCATCATCCTCAGCGATTACGTACGACGCGCAAGCCAACGTCAGTAGTCGCACCGACTTCAACAACAACAAGATCTGCTACGCCTACGACCTGAGCCGCAACCTAGAGACCCAGCGCGTAGAAGGATTAACGGCAGCAGCGGTGTGCTCCACTGCCTTGTCTTCACCACCGACAGGCGCCCGCGTCATCACCACCCAATGGCATCCCGACTGGCGTCTGGAGACGCGGATAGCCGAGCCGAAGAAGCTCACCACCATCACCTACAACGGCCAGGGTGCCACCTGTGCTCCGAGCACCGTGCTGGTCGACGGCAAGCCGCCAGCCGTCATCTGCACCCGCACCGAACAAGCCACCACCGATGAAACCGGAGCCAGTGGCTTCGCTGCCACCGTCACCGGCACTGCCCGTACCTGGCGCTACACCTACACCACCTACGGCCGGGTACTGACCGCCACCGACCCGAACAACCGCGTCACCACCACCAGCTATCACCCCGACAACGATCCTGATCTAGGCAAGCGCGGCAATGTAGCGAGCATCACCAACGCCGCCAACCACACCACCTACCTCACCGACTACAACCCGCATGGACAACCGACGAGGATGGTTGATCCCAACGGTGTAGTGACGGTGCTGACCTATGACCCGCGCATGCGGCTCACCAGTCGCACCGTCGGCAATGAAGCCACCGTGTTCGGCTACGACCCTGTGGGGCAGATGACCAGTGTCAACCTACCCGATGGGGCGCGGCTGACCTACACCTACGACGCCGCACACCGGCTGACCGCGATCAACGATCACAAAGGCAACCGCATCGATTACACGTTAGATGCCATGGGCAATCGGATCAATGAACAGATGAAAGATCCGGGGGGAGTGCTGGTAGGCAACATCTCCAGAGTCATCGATGCGCTTAATCGGGTGCAGCAGGTGACGGGCGCGATGCAATGACCGTCCTTCGGTTGCTCGGTGGAACGGCAAGCCGATCCCTATGCATCTTAATCGGACTCCTTTCTCCTTGTTCAGCCATTTCGCAGACTGCATTTGCTTGCCAAACTGATTCGGTTGGTCAAGTTTGTACCTACCCGCCGACCATTCAGTACATGGTGTCTAGTCATCTCGCCAGGGGCTTTGGCGGTTCTCGAGATGAAGCGTGTCTTCGATATGCCGAGGCAGCGGCCGATCCGACCCGGCATGCCTATCTTGGTACGGTCATGTGGTATCCGCCTCTTACCCACTGCTTGTTTGACTCAGAACTTCCTTCGGGGCAGATCATCCCGTGGATCTTCGGCGACTTACGTGAAATCAAGGTTTGCCCTGTTAACTCGGTCATGTATGACACCTCGGGCAGGTACGCGCACGGTCAACTTCTAAGTCCCGGTGCGTTGTACATGACGTCTGTCCCAGGTGCGGCGATGCCAGAGTCATCCACCCTGTACCCGCAGACGGTTATGGCTATTGAGTTCACGGCGGTTGACTACCCCTACGTCATGTGCGCCTCGCGTGGTGCTCCAGTGCCTACGCGCAATTACGGTGAGCCCAACGGTCAAACAGACGTGCCTTCCTGCAATGCCGTTCGGGGCAATCCACTTAACATCGGAGCCGGGCTGAAAACACAGACCGAGGTCGACTACGAAAGGATAGGCGGCAAGCTGCGCTTTGTCCGCACATATAACAGCGGAGCAGCCACGAACTATGTCACCGGACCACTCGGAAAGGGTTGGCAGCACAACTATGCCGGTCGAGTAGCTGTCGCACAGGTACCCAGTTACCTATATCCGGAATTTGTGACCGCGAAGCGAGGCGACGGAAGGATCGTTGACTTTGCGCCCAGCGGAGCTAGTTGGACCCAGTGGCCGGACATTAATGACCGGATAGGTGAGTTGCGCGTTTCCGGTGTTCGTACTGGTTGGAGATATCTCACCGCAACTAATTCCGTCGAGTGGTATGACGTAAATGGGGCGCTTTTATCGAGCACGTCGGTGACAGGCGCTACCGACACGCTGACATATACCGACGGAACCGCCACCGGCAATCGCGGTGGATTGATAGACGGAACCGCGACGCCGTTGCAACGAAACTTACTGTTGCGAGTGACCGATCAGTTCGGCGTGTCGCTTAGTTTTGGCTATGACGCTGCCTCGAGGCTTGTGCGCGTAACGCGGCCCGACGGCAATGCACATCGCTTCACCTACGCATCCAATAATCTTGCTTCCGCTATCCACCCTGATCAAGGTGGGGACAAGGTACGCACGTACGTCTACGGCGGTGCGAGCTTCGTCAATGCACTGACCGGCATCATCGATGAGAAGGGCGAGCGCCATTCGACCTATGGCTACGACCAATTTGGACGCGCGGTCTTGACCGAACTCGCATCCAGCGCGAACCGATACGCGCTCACATTCAATAGCGATGGAACGACTGCAGTAACTGATCCACTTGGAAGCTCAAGAACTTACGGTTTTAACAATCAATTCGGCTTAGCCCGCTTGGCGAGCCAATCGCAGCCCGCCGGTTCCGGCTGCGGCCCATCGTCCTCAGCGCTCACCTACGACGCCAATGCCAACATCGCATCGCGCACCGACTTCAATAACAACAAGATCTGCCACGCCTACGACCTGAGCCGCAATCTAGAGACCAAACGCGTCGAAGGATTAACGGCAGCAGCGGTGTGCTCAACCGCCATGTCTTCGCCTCCCACCGGTGCGCGGGTGATCAGCACCCAATGGCACCCCGACTGGCGGTTTGAGACGCGGATAGCCGAACCGAAGAAGCTCACC
>JBGTEW010000119.1:0-7269 GCA_041747615.1 Burkholderiaceae bacterium
TGCAGGGGCGCGCGGTCGCGCAGGGACTCGAAGCCGCGCAGCTGTGGCATGAGCTCGCACCGACGTCGAGCGAGGCCGCTCAAACGCTGGCGATGCTGTATGCGGGCAGCGGCCGCTTCGACGATGCTTACGGGCTGTTTAGCGAGCAGTTGAAGGGCGCTGCGAATCCAGTTGACGAATTAACGCGCATTCAGCGCGCACTGGCGCGCACCCAGGACCGTAGCGGTGCGTTTCAGTTGCTCGAGCGTCTGGCGCAGCCGTACGCGAACTCGGCCGAGGTCAAGCTGACGCTGGCCAATGGCGCGCAGGCTGCCGGATTGAATGCCCGCGCAGTCGAGGAGGCCCGCGCCGCCTATGCGCTTGCGCCGGACTCGCATCGGGCAGCACTGACAGCTGCCCAGTATCTGCAATCGAGCGACCGTCCAGCGGCGCTGGCGCTCCTGAAGGAATTCGTCGCGCGCCATCCGGTGATTGCCGATACCCGGCTTGCGTATGCGCGATTGCTAATCGCCGATAACCAGTTCGATCTGGCTCGAGCCCAGTTCGGATCTTTGCTGGAATCCGATCCCAAGAACGCCGACCTCGTCTATTCGATGGCGCTGCTGTCTCTGCAGGGCAAACTGCCGGCCGATGCCCGCACGTATCTGCAACGCTACCTGGAACTGATTGCGCAGCCGGATAACCAGAGAAGCGCGCGGCCGCCCGAGCCTGCCTATCTGTACCTGGCGCAGATTGCCGAGGACGACAAGCAGTTCCCGACCGCCCTCGAGTGGCTGCGCAAGATCGACGGCGGTGAGGAGTATCTGACCGCCCGAGTGCGCGAGGCCTTTGTGCTCTCGAAAATGCAGCGGCTCGATGAGGCGCGCAAGCTGCTTCGCACGGTCAGTACTCAGTCGGCCGACGAGAAGACGCAGCTGATACTGGCCGAAGGGCATTTGCTGCGCGACGCCAAGCGGCACGACGAGTCGTTCAAGTTCCTGTCGCAGGCACTGGCGAACGAGCCGGACAGCATCCCGTTGCTGTACGACACCGCGATGGCCGCCGAGCGGTTGAACCAGGTCGCCGTGATGGAAAAACAGCTGCGCCGGATCATCGAGCTGAAGCCCGACTACGCCCATGCGTACAACGCGCTGGGATACAGCCTGGCAGATCGGAACCTGCGGCTTCCAGAAGCGCTGCGGCTGATAGAGAAGGCACACCAGCTGGCGCCCGATGACGCTTTCATTCTCGATTCGCTGGGGTGGGTGCATTTCCGCCTTGGCGATCTGAAGCTGGCACGCGAGCATCTGCAGCGAGCGTACGCGGCGCGGCCGGATGCTGAGGTCGGAATTCATCTTGCCGAAGTGTTGTGGGTGATTGGGGAACAGGACGCGGCACGAAAACTGTTGCGCGAAGTTCGATCGAAGGAGCCTGGCAACGCGTTGCTGAAGTCAACCGTGACGCGGCTGAAGATCGGTCTGTAGCGATGCGTTGGATCCAGTGCGGGCGATTGGTCGCACTCGCGACGGGTGCGCTGCTGGCGGCTTGCGCCACTCCGACACTTGGCCCACCCGACCGCTCTTATACCGGCCGCTTTTCCGCCACGACCACGGCCGGCGAGCAGCGCGAAAGTGTGTCCGGCCGCTTCAATCTCGAGATTCGAGGGTCCCATCAACTCCTCGATCTGGCGTCACCAATCGGCACTACCGTTGCCAGGATCGAGATCTCGCCCGGTGGTGCACGTGCGACCGGTGCGCAAATGCAGGAGGTCAGCGGGCCCGATGCCGATGCGTTAACCGAGCAATTGCTTGGCTGGCGGCTGCCGGTCTCGGGGCTGGTGGATTGGATCGAGGGCCGCGCCGCACCCGATCGCACAGCGCGCGTTGAACGTGAGGCGGGGCGCGCGGTCGTAATCGAGCAGGACGGCTGGAAGATCAGCCTGCCGGAAACTTTCGAAGCCACCGATCGACCGCGCCGCCTTGTGCTCGAGCGCCCCGCTGCGCCGAATGCCCCCTCTGTAATGTTGCGCCTGGTCGTCGATGAGCCGACCGGTTAGCAATCGCCTGGAGATTCACCGATGAACATCCGTCGTGAAGTTTTGAGTCGCATGTTCAGCAGCTCGGCCGCTCTGATGCTGTCTCGCGCGCTGCCAGCGGCAGGCTCATTGGGCTTTCTTTGCCCAGCAAATGCCCAGCCGGTCGAAATCGCGCCACAGTTGGACGTGCCGTACGTACCCACACCAATGCCGGTGGTTGATGCGATGCTCGATCTGGCCAAGGTGGGCAAATCCGATGTTGTCTATGACCTTGGGTGCGGCGACGGCCGCATCGTCGTGCGCGCCGCGTCGCGCTTCGGCTGCCGGGGCGTCGGCGTCGACCTGAATCCCGAACGCGTCAAGGAAGCAAAGGAGAACGCCGTCAAGTCCGGCGTCACCCAGCTGACCCGTTTCGAGGTCGGTGACGTGTTCGATTTCGATTTCAGCCCGGCAACCGTCGTAACGATGTACCTGCTCCCAAGTGTCAACCTGAAGCTGCGCCCGCGATTGCTGAAGGAGTTGAAGCCCGGCACGAGAATCGTGTCGCACGACTTCAATATGGGCGACTGGGCTCCGCAGACGACGCGCGAAGTCTCACGCAGTCGCATCTATCTCTGGACGGTCCCCGAGCGCGGGTAAATCGGTGCGATCGATGAGTCATAAAATGCAGCGATGCACCTGCTGCTTGCGCTGCCCGCCCCCGCCAAGCTGAATTTGTTTCTTCACGTGACCGGCCGTCGACCCGACGGCTATCACGAGCTTCAAACCGCTTTCACGCTGATCGACCTGTCGGACCTGCTCGATTTCGAGCGACGCTTTGATGGCGGGATCGAGCGCGAAGGTGACCTGACCGGCCCTGTAGAGGACGATCTTGCAGTGCGTGCCGCACACGCGCTAAAGCGTACCAGCGGCACCCCGCACGGCGCGACCATCAGCGTTGCCAAGCGCATTCCGGTGGGCAGTGGCCTGGGCGGCGGTTCGTCCGACGCTGCAACCACGCTGATCGCGCTGAACCGGCTCTGGGACTTGAACCTCCCGCGCAGCGAACTCAGCGCGATCGGCCTGCAACTCGGCGCCGATGTTCCATTCTTCCTGCACGGCTGCAGCGCATTCGCCGAAGGGATCGGCGAGCGTCTGATGACGATCGAGCTCGAACCGTCATGGTTTGCAGTCATCTGGCCGCATGTCCGCGTTTCGACCCGGGAAATCTTCAGTGATGATGGTTTGACACGAAATTCCAAAGTCACGAAAATAGCGGCCCTTTCTGCGGCGGCGGGAGATTCAGGTAAATTCGCAGCCGGCGTACTGGCGTCGTCATCCGTCAACGACCTCGAAGCCGTCGCACGACGCCGCTATCCCACCATTGATGAAGCGATCAGGCGTCTCGAGCGCTTTGGCGCAGCGCGGATGACGGGCTCCGGATCGGCAGCGTTTGTCGCTACCGAAACGAGAAGGCGGGCGCAGAAGGCAATTTCTGACTTGCCAGCCACCTGGGCCGGCTGGGCAGTACAGGCAATGAACGAACATCCGCTCTCGCGGTGGGTGTGACAGGCAGCGAAGTTTCAGTTTTTGGGGAGTCGCCAAGCTGGTTAAGGCACCGGATTTTGATTCCGGCACTCGAAGGTTCGAATCCTTCCTCCCCAGCCAGATCTAGATTGGCAATGTTAGGCGCGCGACATGGCTCAGATGGTCCCCGACAACCTGATGGTGTTCACAGGCAACGCGAATCCGCGCCTGGCGGCGGCGGTCGCTCATCAGTTGAGCATTCGTCTTGGCAAAGCGCAGGTTTCGCGTTTTTCGGACGGCGAAGTAATGGTGGAACTGTTCGAGAACGTGCGCGGCAAGGACGTGTTCGTGCTGCAGTCAACGTGTGTGCCGACCAATGACAACCTGATGGAGCTGTTGATCATGGCCGATGCGCTGAAGCGCGCGTCGGCCGGACGTATCACAGCGGCCATTCCGTACTTCGGTTATGCGCGGCAGGACCGGCGACCTCGCAGTGCGCGGGTCGCGATCAGCGCCAAGGTCATCGCCAACATGCTGCAGGTGGTCGGCATCAATCGCGTGCTGGTGATGGATCTGCATGCCGATCAGATCCAGGGATTCTTCGACATCCCCGTGGACAACATTTACGCCGCACCGATATTGCTGGGCGATCTGTGGAAGCACAACTTCGACAAACTGGTCGTCGTGTCGCCCGATATCGGCGGTGTAGTGCGTGCTCGAGCGATCGCGAAGACGGCGGAGGCCGATCTGGCGATCATCGACAAGCGGCGTCCGCGCGCCAATGTGGCCGAGGTGATGAACATCATCGGCGAGGTCGAAGGCCGCAACTGCGTCATCATGGACGACATGGTCGACACCGCAAACACGCTGTGCCAGGCCGCGCAGGCTTTGCGCAATGCTGGCGCATTGCATGTGATGGCGTATGCGACACACCCGGTGCTGTCTGGCAAGGCGGTGGAGCGGATCGCGAATTCCGTGCTCGACGAACTGGTAGTGACCGACACGATCCCGCTGTCCGAAGCGGCCCTCGCATGCCCCAAGATCCGGCAGCTCTCGTGTGCGGCGCTGCTGGGTGAAACTATTTCGCGCATCGCGCGCGAAGACTCGGTGAGCAGCCTGTTCATCGAGTAATGAGAGGTACCTGCAGTGATGGCTGGTCGCGGCCTACTGCATTAACTGGGAGTCGAAAATGAAAGTAGTAGCCAACAAACGAGAGTCGCAGGGAACGGGTGCGAGCCGCCGTCTGCGCCATGCCAACAAAGTGCCCGGCGTGCTGTACGGCGGCAAGAGCGACGCTCAGGCGATCGAAGTCGAGCACAATCCGCTCTTCCATGCCCTGCGCAAGGAAAAATTTCACGCGTCAATCCTCGATATGGAACTCGATGGCACGAGCGAGCGGGTGTTGCTGCGCGCGGTCCAGATGCATCCCTACAAGGCGCAGGTGCTGCACGTCGATTTTCAGCGGGTCGCAGAGGATCAGAAGCTGCATATGCGTGTTCCCCTGCACTTCTCAGGCCAGGAGAGGTCGCCGGCTTCGAAGACCGAAAACGTGTTGATCAGCCACGTGATGTCTGAAGTGGCGATCACCTGTTTGCCGAAAGATCTGCCGGAGTACATCGAGGTGGATTTGTCGGAGCTGACGGTGACCGACACGGTGCGCGTGCGCGATCTCAAAATGCCCGAGGGCGTATCGCCGATGCTGAAAGGCAAGGAAAATCCGGTCGTCGTCGCCGTCACCGTGCGTGGCGAAGAAGTTGCGGAAGAAGTGGCGGCGGTCGCACCGGTGGCAGCAGATGTTCCGGCCACGGCCCAGAAGGTGCCAACCGAGGAGGCGGCCGCACCTGCAGGTAAGGCCGACAAGGGCGGTAAAGGAGACAAGGGCGACAAGGACAAGAAGAAATAAGAAGCCCTGCGGCACAATCGGGCCCGCTACCGTTTCGGCAGCGGGCCTTTTTTATGCAAGATCCTTCCCATCACGCTAACCGCATTCGCCTCATCGTCGGTCTCGGCAACGTCGGCGCCGAGTATGCGTCGACGCGCCACAACGCCGGCTTCTGGTACGCCGATGCGATCGCCGGCCGCTGCAGCGCGCGCTTTTCGACCGAACGGAAATTTCATGGCGACGTGGCGCGCGTCCGCGTGTCCGGCAATGAGTTGTGGCTCCTGAAGCCGAACACCTATGTCAATCGATCGGGCCAGGCGGTGGTTGCCCTTGCGCTGTACTACAAGATTCTGCCGACCCAGATCCTCGTCGCGCACGACGAGCTCGATCTGCTGCCGGGCGTGATCAAGCTGAAGCTGGGCGGCGGCACCGCCGGACACAACGGACTGAAGGACACGCAGGCGCGGCTATCGACCGCAGAGTTCTGGCGCCTGCGCATCGGCATCGGCCATCCTCGCGAGTTGCAGCTTGAACAGGATGTCGCCGATTTCGTCTTGCACCCGCCACGCAAGGACGAGCAGCCGGCGATCGAGCAGGCGATAGAGCGCGGCGAAGCGATCGTGGATCTGCTGACAGAAGGCAAGTTCGAAGCGGCAATGTTGCGACTGCATACGCGCTAGTTTTGGGCGAGTCCCTTGCGCGGCGCGCGACCGCATCACAGTTTCAGCGCCATCACCTTCTCTCCCTCTTCCTCTTTGCCGGTGTACTCGAACCCGAATGATCCGTAAAAGCGTCCCAGCGTGTCGACGTTGCTCATGTGCGAAACCAGCAGCTTTTTTGCGCCGGCGCGCGAACGCACGTGATCGATCAGCAGCCTGACTGCCTCGTGTCCAAAGCCCCTGCGTTGATGCGCCCGGTCGATCATCAGCCGCCATAAGAAAAAATCCGGCTCTTCCGGAGTTTGGGCCAACGTCGGGTCGTACAGCATGACGAACCCCACCGGCGTTTCGTCGTCATAAATGGCGCGAAACCACGCTTCCTCGTAAAACGACGCTTCGGCGATCGACTCGGCGTTCGGCGCGACCTGCGTAGCGCCATCGCCGGCGTCGAGTTTGCACACAGTGCGCACGGTTTCGCGAGTCACTTCCCTCAGGGTGATGGTCATAGCAAGCGGGGGTCAATGCAAGGGTTGCGATAATTACACCGTTGCGACACAAAAGTAAGACCCCCGATGGCAGTCAGATGCGGCATCGTCGGCATGCCTAACGTAGGCAAATCGACGCATTTCAACGCCCTTACCAAGGCCGGTATTGCCGCCGAGAACTATCCGTTCTGCACGATCGAACCGAACGTCGGCATCGTTGAGGTTCCCGATCCCAGACTGGACGCGCTTGCCGCCATCGCGAAACCCGACAAGGTGATTCCCGCGGCGGTCGAATTCGTCGATATCGCCGGGCTGGTCGCTGGCGCCAGCAAGGGCGAGGGGCTGGGCAATCAGTTCCTGGCGAACATCCGCGAGTGCGATGCAATCGCACACATTGTTCGTTGTTTCGACGATCCGAACATCGTGCACGTAGCGGGCAGGATCGATCCTGTATCCGACATCGACGTGATCGACACCGAACTGGCGCTGGCCGATCTGGCGACGGTTGACAAGCAGTTCGCGAAATACGGCAAGGTAGCGAAAACGGGCCAGGGGTTGGAAGCGAAAGAGGCGAAGCGCTTGGTCGATGTGCTTGAAAAAATACTGCCCGCGCTGAATCAGGCGCAACCGGTGCGCAGCGTCGATCTCTATCCGGAGGAGCGCGCGATCATCCGCCCGCTGTTTCTGCTGACCGCAAAGCCGACGATGTATGTCGCCAACGTC
>JBGTEW010000120.1:0-2192 GCA_041747615.1 Burkholderiaceae bacterium
GACTCCAGCGAGCGTTCGGCGAGCTGCGTAAGGAAGCCTTCGACCGAGCTGACATCGGCGAACCGATGCAGTCGCTCAGTCGCCGCACGCAGTTCAGCGGCGGTCTGTGCGCCTCGCAGCCACAGGGCGGCGAGCAGCGCGACCGCTTCGCTCGGCACTTTCAGCACGCGGCCGATGTTCTGCGAATAACGCATGACGCGGGATCCGCTTGATTCGATCACCAGCGAAAGCGGCTTCAGTCGGTCGATCGCGGCCTGTACATCGAGCTCTGATGCATTCATCACCGGGTTGCGGTTGTTCTTCTGGTTGCAGCCTGCTGTCAAGGCGTTCAGCGACAGCGGATAGATGTCGGAAACGGTGAGCTCCTTCTCGAGGAGCACACCGAGAATGCGGGCCTCGAGCAGCGACAGTTTGAGATTCAAGGCGGCGCCCACCAAAGAAGAGATCCTGAGATTCTCACTCAATGGACCGCGTGTTCAAAGCGGTGTCTCGTCACTGCAATACCAGTGACCGGAAACGGACGCGGCCCCGCCAGCTATATGCCGGAGATCGGAGCAGCGAGGTCGTGCGTCGGGTCCCAGATGCTACGGTTCGACTTGGCACTCTGCGACCGCCGCCGGTCCGAGCAAACTTCCAGGAGCTATTGATGTCAGTACGAATTGCTTTATCCGCCGCCTTCGCTGTGACGATCGTGCTGTTCGGCTGTGCTCACGCTCAGCCGGCCACTCAAGCCGCTTGCGAAAGGGACTTCAAGCCGCAGTCCGGTCAGGCCGGGAAAGATGTGATCTGGGTGCCGACACCCGACGTCCTGGTCAAGCGCATGCTCACGATGGCGAAGACAACGCCGCATGATTTCGTGATCGACCTGGGTGCCGGCGACGGCAAGATCGCGATTGCAGCGGCGCGCGACTTCGGCGCGCGTGCACTCGGTATCGAATACAACCCGGATATGGTCAAGCTCGCCAACTGCATGACACGGGTCGAAGGCGTGGCCGATAAAGCGCAGATCAAGCACGGCGACATCTTCAAGGAGGATTTCAGCCAGGCCGACGTGCTCACGATGTACCTGCTGCCCAGCCTTAACTTGTGCGTGCGCCATCGTGTGTTGGCGATGAAGCCGGGAACGCGCGTGTCGGCGAATTCGTTCAACATGGGCGAGTGGGACCCCGACCAGACCGCAGACGAAGGCGGCCGTACGGCCTACCTATGGATCGTTCCCGCACGCGTCGGCGGCACCTGGAATTTTCGCGCCGCAGACGGCAGCCTGCAGTTCACGGCGCGCTTGGATCAGACGTTTCAGAAGATCAACGGCGAAGCGACGATCGGCGGCACCAAGCAACCGCTGACGGGTGCGCGCCTCGACGGCGATCAGATCCGCTTCGCGTTCGCCGATGACAAAGGTGGCACGCGCACGGTTGCGGGCACGGTTCGCGGCCGCGAAATCGCGGGAACCGCGGTTTCAGCGAACGGCAGCCAAGTGCGCGTCATCGGCGCGTTGACCGGTCGCCCGGCAACCGGGAACTGGGCCGCGATGGCTGACGATTGCGACCGCTTCTATCAATAGGCGCATCGGGCGAAAAGTGAGGCCAGCGGCAGAACCCGGAACGCGAACGCGCGAGTGCGGCTCACCGGCGTTGTGTGGACGAAGCGGCCCGCAGCTCACGCAACGTTCGTTGCTGCTCCGGGGTCAGCAGGTTTTTTAGGCGCGCAGCGAGCGCGATGTGCGCGCGCTTGATCTCACGTTCGACCGTGAGCACCTTATCGAGCTGGTTGAGTGCCGCTGCTTCATCGACTTTGTCCTGCCCAATGAGCTCGCTCATCCGCTCCACCGCGCGCTGCAGATCCCACTGCAGATCGATCATGCGGCTTTGAACGCGTTTGACCTCGCCGATCAGCGCAGTCCGCTGAGCATCGGTCAATCCGATGGCCTTCTGATGTTGCACGATCAACTCTGGCGGCAGCACATGTTCGGCGATCGGATCGTGCGGCGGTCCGCCGGGTGACTGTGCCGCGATTGGAGCGGATGCCAATGCGAAGCAGGTGATGAGGCAAGCGCAAAGTCGTTTCATTTCTTCTCCTGATCGGGAAGCGAAGGGATGTGTCGAAATGCATCGCTGGGAGTGCGCTCCCCGGACGTCGCCGGTGAGGTCCAGGCGATGGCCAACAGACTGGACGTAGCGCGCGGCCACGCC
>JBGTEW010000121.1:0-11404 GCA_041747615.1 Burkholderiaceae bacterium
TTCGTGCTGCAGGGCCGGGCGCCGCAGATCGTGCTCGCGGTCAGCACCAAGACAATGCCGAATTACAAGTCGATTGCCGATCTGAAGGGCAAGAAGATTGGTGTTACCGCGCCTGGCTCGTCGACCAACATCATGACGAACTTCGTTCTGGCCAAGGCCGGCCTGAAGCCCACCGATGTGTCGTACGTGGGTGTCGGTGCATCACAGGGCGCAGTGGCCGCGCTGCGATCAGGCCAGATCGATGCCATTTCGAACCTCGATCCGGTGATCACGATGCTCCTGCGCAGCGATGACATCCGGATCATTTCGGATACGCGCGATGTTGGTGAGGCCGACAAGGTGTTCGGCGGGCCGATGCCGGCGGCAACACTGTATGCACCCGTATCGTTCATCGAAAAGAATCCCAACACGGTGCAGGCACTGACCAACGCCATCGTTCGCGCCAACAAGTGGATCCAGCAAGCCGGTCCGTCGGACATCGTGAAGGCGGTACCTGAAGCCTTCCTGCTCGGTGACCGTGCGGTCTATATCGACGCGTTCCTGAAGGCCAAGCCCGCGCTGTCGCCCGACGGCATGTTCCCCGAACAGGGTGCCGCCACCGCGCTGCGCGCGCTGCAAAGCGTCGATGAAAGTATGAAGAAGGCGAATATCGACTTGAAGGCGGTGTTCACCAACGACTTCGTGCGCAAGGCGAATGCGAAATATCCCAGAGGGTGAGCGGTGACCGGTGATCGGTTAAAACCAAATCTGCTCGAGTGCGGAACTGATCACTGATCACGGATCACCGATCACCAGTCCAGCAGCGCTGGCGCTGCGCGACGTCACTTGCACTTTCGTCAGCCGTGACGATCGATCGCCGCGGTATACGGCGGTCCGGGATGTGACGCTTGCCGTTGCGCCCGGAGAATTCGTCAGCGTGGTGGGTCCAACCGGCTGTGGCAAGAGCACGTTGCTGAACGTCGGCGCGGGGTTGCTCGAGCCGAGCGCCGGCAGCGTGCACGTGTTCGGTCAGCCACTTTCCGGCATCAATACGCGCGCCGGCTATATGTTTCAGACCGACGCCCTGATGCCGTGGCGCACCGCGCGTGCCAACGTGATGGTAGGGCTGGAGTTTCGCGGCGCATCCGACGCCGGCGCGCGTGCCGACGAGTGGTTGAAGCGGGTGGGCCTGGGCGGGTTTGGTGACCGATTTCCGCACCAGCTGTCGGGTGGAATGCGCAAGCGCACCGCCATCGCGCAGACGCTAGTGCTGGATCCGGACATCATTCTGATGGATGAGCCGTTTTCGGCGCTAGACATCCAGACACGGCAGCTGATGGAAAACGAAGTGCTCGAGAGCTGGGCGGCCCGGAAAAAAGCAGTGTTGTTTATCACGCACGATCTGGACGAAGCGATTGCGATGAGCGATCGCGTGGTCGTGCTGTCCGCGGGCCCGGCGTCGCACCCGATCGGCGAATTTGTCATCGATCTGCCGCGACCGCGCGATGTCGCCGAAGTGCGCGTGATGCCGCGCTTCATTGAATTGCACAAGGCGATATGGGACGTTCTGCGCGAAGAGGTTCTAAAAGGCTACGCGCAGCAGAAGCTGGCTGCCTGACCGGGCAGCAACACCATGTGGAATGTCTTGAGGCCGACCCAGAAAACGCTGCGTCTGTGGCAGGCAATGGTGCTGGTCGCGGTGTTCGTCTTCTGGTACGCGATGACCACGCCGGGACTGATTCCGCCGTTCATGTTCGACAACGACCGGCAGGCAGCGTTTTTCTTCGGCGAGCCGGTCAGGATTCTGGTGCGTGTCTGGGACTGGTTCATCGTCGATCGAGATATCTACGCCCATCTGTGGGTGACGCTGGTCGAAACCGTGCTGGCGTTTGCCCTCGGAACGGTCGCCGGCCTGGTGGTCGGCATGTGGCTAGCGCTGTCACCCGTCGCCGCGGCGATCTTTGATCCCTATATCAAGGCAGCCAACTCGATGCCGCGCGTGATCCTGGCACCGATCTTCGGCGTCTGGTTCGGTCTTGGCATCGCGTCGAAGGTGGCCCTTGGATTCACGCTGGTGTTTTTTATCGTGTTCTTCAACGTCTACCAGGGCGTCAAGGAAGTCAGTCCGACCGTGCTGGCCAGCGCGCGCATGCTGGGCGCGACGCGCAATCAGCTGCTGCGGCATGTGTACCTGCCGAGCGCCACCAGCTGGGTTTTCTCCTCGCTTCACACGTCCGTCGGCCTGGCTTTCGTCGGAGCGGTGGTGGGCGAGTACCTGGGATCGTCACGCGGCGTCGGCTATCTGATCCTGCAGGCCGAAGGTTCATTCGACATCAACACCGTGATGGCCGGCATCCTGGTCCTGACTGCGTTCGCGCTGGTGCTCGATTGGCTGGTTGGCAGGGCGGAGACGCACTTGATGAAGTGGCAGCCGCGCGCCGGCGAAACGGAAAAGCTCTAGTTATCACCGCCAATCCGGATTAAAGCGGCTCTGGACACGTCTCTACCACAACCGTAGGCTGCGGCGCGATGTCCCCCGCTTACACCTACGCCAGCAACGGCCCCATCGAGCCGTTCTGGCAGCGCGACCGTATCAACCGGTTTTTCCTGTTGCCGCTCGACCGGACGGTTCTCGCACGCATCGCCGGCCTGTCAGCTTCATTCGTCGCATCGTTCGCGCTGTTGCTGTTCGGTGGCTTCGGCGTCCTGCTTCTGCTGGTGGCGCTGATTGCGATCCTGGTTGCCGGGGTCCGGTTCGGGTTCAAGATCATCGAGCGGTCTTCCAAGGGGTTTCTGCGTCCCTCCGACTACCCGCTCACCGACGACGATCTTGTCAGCGAGTACCTGCCGTACAAGTACGCGGCGATGAATCTGATCTTCGGTGTGCTTGTGTCGCTGATAGAGCTCGTCAGCGGCGGCAACGAATTCATCGCCATCGTTGCGTGGATGCTTTTCTTCGTGGCGATCATTCCTGCGGCCACGATGCGCCTGGTAATCACCGGCAGCCTGCGGGGTGCGCTGAATCCCGCGGAAATGATTGCGCTGATCCAACGCGTCGGCAAGCCGTACGCCGCGCTGGCCGCGTTCATCTTCGTGGCCGAGCTGTGCCGCAGTTACGGATTAACCGCACTGGCCGCAGGGGGCGGCCTCAGCCCGGCCAGTCTGAAGACCGGTTTCGGGCTCGGGACGATCGTGCAGTTGTTTCTGCTGTCTTCGGCGTTCTGGTATTTCACCTACATGATCTGCGGACTGGTCGGCTATGCGATGTACCAGTTTGCCGATGCCCTCGACATCGCGGTGATGGGACCCGGCGAGCGGGCGATGCGAAGCGTGGCCAACGCGCGGACGATCGATGTGAAGGCGCGCACGCGCGACGCATTGATCGGCCAGCTGGTGGCGGCAGGCGATATCAAGGAGGCGATCGATCTGCTGTCGCACGATCTCAGCGAACGGCCCAACGACCTTTCGCTGCATGCCAGGCTGCACAAGTTGTTGCTGGCGGAGAACAGTACCCCGCGCATAGAACATCACACCGATGCGTATCTGACGCTGCTGGTGAAGTCTGAAAACTGGCGCGAGGCGCTCGAGCTCGTTGAGCAAGCGTTCGAGCGCCGAGCTACTTGGGCGCCGCGCGAACCCGACCATATCGCTCCACTGGCGCGGGCTGCAATGCGCAGCGGAAAGCCTCGGCTGGCCGGGCAGTTGATCAAAGGCTTCGACAAGAAGCATGCGGCGCACGCAGATATACCGGGGATATATCTGATCGGCGCGCAACTGATGGCCGAGTGGGGCGGTCAGCCGGACCAGGCGCGTCACATTCTTCAATATCTGCTGAAGCGGTATCCGTCAGATGCGGTGGCCACAGAAGCCGGCCGTTATCTGCAAGTCCTGACCCGCACTGCGCATTCCCATTGACCGCTGAGGCTAGTCAGGCCCCCAACGAGTTCGCAGCTGCGTATCAAGATCGAGCTCCATCTCTGACGCCGGGCCCGACAGCGATCCCCGTCCGCGAGTGGCGGTCGAGCCACGAATCGTTAGCGGTGGCTCGCGGCTTGGAGCAATGCCCCCCAGCGTGGCCGGCGATGGAAAATGGGTCGACAACCGTCGCTTTACATCTTCAGCCGGCTGCCGTAACCCGTGCCGCGAATAGGTCGTGAACAATCCGAGTAGGCAATCGGCTAGCTGGCGGCCATATAGATTCTTCAGCGTATCGTTGTCCAGCAGGCCGTCGAGCACGCGCAAGGCTGCCGCATCTTCGCGTGTCGCCACCAGCCTGCGTGCCAGCCGCAGTTGTTCGTCGACCGGCAGCGCAGCGAGCACGTGCGGCTGACTCATCTGCAGATACACCGGGCGCAGCTCGGAACGTGCGCCGCGGGCGCGGATCCAGAGCACGCGCAGGGTCGCGTCGAGCAACGTTTCGCGATCGCGTCCCAGCAGCGCCATGTTGAAGTACGCGGTCGCATGTTGAACGTTGGTCGGATCCTCCTGCAGTAGCTCGCTGTACGCGCGAGCGGCACGGCGCGTATCCAGCCTGGCCGAGGCGGCCTGCGCTTCCTGCAGCAGCGTGGATTTACGGCCGCCGCGCCGCTCATCCGCAAACTGCTCGTCCAGAATCCGGTCGACCTTCTTATCGTCGGCCGGCCGCAACAGCCACGCCAGCACTGCACCCGCAAGGAACCCGCCGATGTGCGCGCTGTACGCGACCCGCGAATCGGGCGATAGCGCCCATTGCGCCGCTTCGATCACGAGCCAGATCGGCAGCAGCAGCAACGCCGGAATCCGCGCGGTATTGAAGTAGACGAAAAGCCAATAGAACACGGGGACTCGTCGAGTGCCGTAGAGCACCGCTACCATCGCCATCGCGCCCGAGATCGACCCCGAAGCACCCACCAGCGGCTGGCCGCTGGTCAGCATATGCAAGGCACCGGCAAAAACGCCGCTGGCGACGAAGGCCAACAGAAAGCGCAAACGCCCCAGCGCAGCTTCGGCGAATGGACCGGCGAGCAGCAATACCAGCATGTTGCCCAGCCAGTGCATCGCGTCTCCGTGCAGGAACTGGTAGGTCAGCAGCCGGATCGCGTTGCCGCCGATCCCGGCAGCTCCCGCATCCAGGGAGAAGCGCTCGGTGAACACGCGCCCGATCAGTGCATCGAACTGGATGCGCTGATCGCGCCACGCGGTATGGGTCGGGTCCGACGACGGTACGACCACACCATCGCGCAGATCGCGCATGAATTCGCGATCGTTCTCCAATGCAAGAATCAGCCTGAGTGATTGTTCTGGCTTGGCGCCGGAACGGATCATCCGCAGCACTTGCAGTGCGCCGCGATCGGTGCGGCGTTCGAGATAGATGGCATAGCGCGGCAGCTCGATCTGCGCCAGCTGGGAGGAGAAGTAATAGTCGGCGGCGCGCTGGTATGCCTGACGGTCGCCCGCTTGTAGAACGAAGTAAACCAGCGCGTTGATCAACACCAGCGCCAGCGTAATGACCGGCAACGATTTGGCCGTGAAGCGAGTCTGATACGGAATCAGCAGCATCGCGCGTCAGTGGAGCCAGCGTCGAAGATATAATCCTCGAGTCTATCTGCGGCGGCTGCGCGCAGGTTCGTCAATAAGAGCCGGGTGTCGCGCAATTGGCGGCAATCATCGGAAAATGAGTCCCAGATCGAGGAGCCGGGTTTGCCTCCCGTGGTAGTTGATTCGCGTCCGGTTGCGGCCCTCGTGCTGGCCGACGGAACGATGTTTCGGGGCCGGTCAATTGGCGCTGCGGGTGAGGCACTCGGCGAGGTGGTCTTCAACACCGCGATGACCGGCTATCAGGAGATTCTGACCGATCCGTCGTACGCGGGGCAGATCGTTACGCTCACGTATCCGCACATTGGCAACACCGGCGTCAACAGTGAAGATGTGGAAGCGACGCGGGTGCATGCGGCCGGACTGGTTATCCGCGACCTGCCTGTACGCGCGTCCAGCTTCCGCGCGCAACGCGATTTATCGAGCTATCTCAGAGACGAAGGCATCGTCGGCATTGCCGACATCGACACGCGCAAGCTGACCCGCATCCTGCGCGAGGGCGGCGCACAGGCCGGCTGCATTGTTGCCGCTGAGCCGGGCACGACGCTCGATCAGGCGGCGATGGATGACGCGCACGCTCGCGCCCGCTCGTATCCAGGCATGGCAGGGCAGGATCTGGCAAAACGTGTCAGCGTCGAGCAGCCGTATCAATGGACCGAAGGAAGCTGGGAGCTCGCGCGAGCCGACGGCACTCCCGGCTTCATCGTGAAAAATCAGGCGCGCGATTCGCACCGCTTTCGGGTGGTGGCCTACGACTTTGGTGTCAAGCAAAACATTCTGAGGCTGATGGCCGATCGCGGCTGCCATATTCACACGGTGCCGGCACGGACATCCGCCGCTGAGGTTCTGCAGCTGAACCCTGACGGCGTTTTCCTCGCGAACGGGCCGGGCGACCCAGAACCGTGCGACTACGCTGTCGAAGCGACGCGCGAATTCATTGCGCGGCGGGTGCCGACGTTTGGTATCTGCCTCGGCCATCAGATCATGGGCCTTGCAGTCGGCGCGCGCACGCTGAAAATGAAGTTCGGTCATCACGGTGCCAATCATCCGGTGCTTGACCTCGATACCCGCAAGGTCTACATCACCAGCCAGAATCACGGCTTTGCCGTCGATCAGACGACGCTGCCACCCAACGCGCGCGTGACGCACGTGTCGCTGTTCGATCGATCGCTGCAGGGTTTTGCGCTGACCGATGCGCCGGCATTCTGCTTCCAGGGGCATCCGGAGGCGAGCCCCGGACCGCACGATATCCGCAGCCTGTTCGATCGGTTTATCCAGTCGATGGAGAGCGCGCGTGCGCGATAGCTCCGTGGTGCGGTTGGCTTTGCAGAGCGCCGCGGACGCGCTGGCCGCTTTACTGCACGACGATGTCGCCATCGCAAAGATGGAGGATGCGGGTGCTCTGCTGGCCGATGTGTTCGCCGCGGGCGGTCGTGCCTACTCCTGCGGCAATGGCGGCTCGATGTGCGATGCGATGCATTTCGCAGAGGAGCTAACGGGTCGCTTTCGCGATAACCGACCTGGCTATGCGGCGCTCGCCATCAGCGACCCCGGTCATCTGTCGTGCGTCGGCAACGATTATGGTTACGAGCAAGTGTTTGCAAGGTTTATCGAGGCGCATGGCCGTGCCGGTGACGTGCTGCTCGCAATTTCCACCAGCGGCGGCAGCAGGAATGTGATTGCTGCGGTCCATGCAGCGCATCAGCGGGGAATGAAAGTGATCGGCCTGACCGGCAACGCGGCAACGCCGATTGCCGAGCTGGCCGACGTTGCGATTGTCACGCCGGCCGGCAAGTATGCAGATCGTGTGCAGGAGCTGCACATCAAGGTCATTCATGTCCTGATCGAGCTGGTGGAGCGTCGTCTTGCGCCTGGCAACTACGAGATAGGCTCAAATGCCAAAGCGTGACGATCTGAAGAGCATTTTGATCATTGGGGCTGGGCCGATCGTGATCGGGCAGGCGTGCGAGTTCGATTACTCGGGCGCGCAGGCATGCAAGGCGCTGAAGGACGAGGGCTTCAAGGTGATTCTCGTCAACAGCAACCCGGCGACGATCATGACCGATCCCGAAATGGCCGACGTGACGTACATCGAGCCGATTACGTGGCAGGTCGTCGAACGGATCATCGCCAAGGAAAAGCCCGATGCGATCCTGCCGACGATGGGTGGACAAACAGCGCTCAACTGCGCGATGGATCTTTACAACAACGGAGTGCTGAACAAGTATTCCGTTGAGCTGATCGGCGCATCGCCCGATGCCATCGAGAAGGCGGAAGACCGGCTGAAGTTCAAGGAGGCGATGACGCGCATCGGACTGTCGTCCGCGCGTTCCGGCATCGCGCACACGCTGGCCGAAGCGCTGGCGGTCCAGGAAAAACTGGGCGGCTTCCCCGCAGTCGTGCGTCCCAGCTTCACGCTCGGTGGCACCGGCGGCGGTATTGCCTACAACATGGAAGAGTTCGTTTCAATCTGCCAGCGCGGACTCGATCTGTCGCCAACCGGTGAGCTGCTGATCGAGGAATCACTGATCGGCTGGAAAGAGTTTGAGATGGAAGTCGTGCGCGACAAGGCCGACAACTGCATCATCGTGTGCTCGATCGAAAATCTGGACCCGATGGGCGTGCATACCGGAGATTCGATCACGGTGGCGCCGACTCAGACGCTGACCGACAAGGAGTATCAGCTCATGCGCGATGCGTCGATCGCGATCCTGCGCGAAATCGGCGTCGATACCGGGGGCTCGAATGTGCAGTTCGCGATCGATCCGAAAACCGGCCGGATGATCGTGATCGAGATGAACCCGCGTGTCTCGCGCTCATCGGCGCTGGCGTCCAAGGCAACCGGGTTCCCGATCGCGAAGATCGCAGCAAAGCTCGCGGTCGGTTACACGCTCGACGAACTCCGCAACGAAATCACCGGTGGTGCGACCCCCGCAGCGTTCGAGCCGACGATCGACTATGTGGTGACCAAGGTTCCGCGCTTCGCGTTCGAGAAGTTTCCGCAGGCCGATAACCATTTGACGACGCAGATGAAATCGGTCGGCGAAGTGATGGCGATCGGCCGCACGTTCCAGGAATCGTTTCAAAAGGCGCTGCGCGGCCTCGAGGTCGGCTCTGATGGGCTCGATGAGCATTCGACTGATCGCGATGAAATTGTCGAGGAGATCGGCGAGCCGGGTCCGAATCGAATCTGGTTCGTGGCCGATGCCTTCCGGATCGGCATGACGCTAACCGAAATTTTCGAAGAGACCGCGATCGATCCGTGGTTCCTGGCGCAGATCGAAGAGCTGGTGCAGATCGAGGGCCGGCTGCAGGGGAAGTCGTTGGCCGAGCTGACCGCCGACGAGTTGCGGTTCTTGAAGCGCAAGGGATTTTCCGATCGGAGACTGGCGACGTTGCTGGCTGCGTCGGCGTCGGACGTGCGTGCTGCACGGCTGCGACACGGCGTGCGGCCCGTGTACAAGCGGGTCGATACGTGCGCAGCGGAGTTTGCGACGACAACCGCGTACATGTACTCGACGTACGAGGACGAGTGCGAGGCAGCGCCAACCGATCGCAGGAAAGTTATCGTTTTAGGCGGTGGCCCGAACCGGATCGGGCAGGGCATCGAGTTCGATTACTGCTGTGTGCATGCGGCGTTTGCACTGCGTGACCGTGGATTCGAGACGATCATGGTCAACTGCAACCCTGAAACCGTATCGACCGACTACGACACGTCGGACCGGCTCTACTTCGAACCGGTGACGCTGGAAGATGTTCTCGAGATCGTCGACAAGGAAAAACCGTTCGGAGTGATCGTTCAGTACGGAGGGCAGACACCGCTGAAGCTCGCACGCGATCTGGAAGCCAACGGCGTTCCGATCATAGGCACGTCGCCCGATTCGATCGACATTGCCGAGGATCGCGAGCGGTTTCAGAAGCTGCTGCAGCAGCTCGGATTGAAGCAGCCGCCGAACCGCACTGCGCGGACCGAGGAAGAGGCTTTGCGGCTCGCTGCCGAAATCGGCTACCCGCTGGTCGTGCGACCCAGCTACGTGCTCGGTGGCCGGGCAATGGAAATTGTTCACGACGGCCGCGATCTCGAGCGTTACATGCGGGAGGCGGTCAAGGTCAGCAACGATTCGCCGGTGTTGCTCGACCGCTTTCTCGACGATGCGATCGAGGTCGATGTCGATTGCATCGCCGACGGCGAACGGGTGCTGATCGGCGGCGTGATGGAGCATATCGAGCAGGCGGGAGTTCACTCGGGCGACTCTGCGTGTTCGCTGCCGCCGTATTCGCTGCCGCAATCGACCATCGACGAGCTGAAGCGGCAGACAGCACAGATGGCGCGCGCGCTGAAGGTCGTCGGTCTGATGAACGTGCAGTTCGCAATTCAGACGAATGGCGGCGAGGCCACCGTCTATGTGCTGGAAGTCAATCCTCGGGCGTCACGCACCGTGCCCTTTGTATCGAAGGCGACCGGAAAGCCGCTGGCCAAGATCGCTGCGCTGGTGATGGTGGGAATATCTCTGGAACAGCAGGGTGAGACGAACGAAGTGGTACCGCCGTACTACTCGATCAAGGAGTCGGTGTTTCCCTTCGCGAAGTTTCCGGGCGTTGATCCACTGCTGGGTCCGGAAATGCGCTCGACCGGTGAGGTGATGGGCGTCGGCGAAACGTTTGGAGAAGCGCTGTTTAAATCACAGCTCGGTGCGGGCTCGACACTGCCCGAAAGCGGCACCGTCTTTTTAAGCGTGATGGACAGCGACAAGCCCAAGGCCATTGCGGTGGCCAGGTTGCTGCACGACAAGGGCTATCAACTGGTCGCGACGCGCGGGACTGCGCAAGCGATCGAAGAAGCGGGTATTCCGGTCAGTGTCGTCAATAAGGTGAAGGATGGGCGGCCGCACGTCGTCGATCTGCTCAAAAATGGCGACATTCAGCTCGTGATCACAACCGTCAGCGAGGTGCGCAGCCAGATCACCGATTCGCGCTCGATTCGCACGACCGCGCTGGCGCAGCGTGTGACCTACTACACGACGATGGCGGGCGGTCGGGCGGCAATCGAAGGACTGCAGCAGTTCGACCGACTACAGGTCTACGACCTGCAGTCGCTGCATCGCCGGTTGAACTAAAATCCCGTTTCGATGCGGCCCCGGTTTCGCCGGGGCCTTGTTTTTGGTGGAATCTTTATGCGAGCAATACCGATTACCGGCCGCGGTGCAGAGAAGCTGAAGGCCGAACTACAACGCCTGCGCAGCGTCGAACGACCGACGATCATCCAGGCGATCAAAGATGCGCGTGAAAAAGGCGATCTGACTGAGAACGCCGAATATGAAGCCGCGCGCGAACGCCAGGGTTTTATAGAAGGCCGCATACAGGAGCTTGAGGGCAAGCTGTCGTCGCTGCAGATCATCGATCCTGCGACCGTTGACGCCGCCGGGCGCGTGGTGTTTGGGGCGACCGTCGAGCTCGAGGATCAGGGGTCGGGCGAGGTCGTCAAATACCAGATCGTCGGCGATGACGAAGCGGATATCAAAGAAGGATGGATTTCAGTATCCAGTCCGATCGCGCGTGCGCTTATCGGCAAAAGCGAGGGCGATATCGCCACGGTCATTGCACCGGCTGGCGAGCGTGAGTATTCGATCGTCTCGGTCTCGTACAGCTGAGTTGACTTGCTAAAAGCGCCTATTTTTCCCGTGGCGCTGGCGCGCGTCGCGATACTGATCCAATAGAGCGCCGCCCTCCTGCTTATCGTCGCTTTCAGGCTGCGGTCTGAACAGCACAATCATCTTTCCGATTGACTGAACTTTTGCGGCCGAAAGTGTTTCGGCCGCTTTAGTGAAGATTTGTGCGCGCGTCTCGCGGT
>JBGTEW010000122.1:0-10049 GCA_041747615.1 Burkholderiaceae bacterium
GACCTCCTGCGTGTTCTCGACTTCCTACGCTGCGCCGACCAGGCGTGAACCATGAATATCGTGATCCTTGCTGCCGGACAGGGCAAGCGCATGGGGCCGTCGCACTCGCTGCCAAAGGTACTACACCCTGTCGCCGGCCGCCCGATGCTGGCGCACGTCATTAATGCCGTGCGTGCCGCCCTGGTGAACATGCGGGACAGGTCGGCAAATATAGTGATTGTCGTCGGTCACGGCGCTAAGAAAGTGCAAGAAGCGTTCCCTGCGGCAGGTTCCACTGCGGACCTGCGTTTTGTCGAACAAAATGCTCAGCTCGGAACTGGCCATGCCGTCCTGCAGGCGGCGCCGCTGCTGGACGATGCGCAGCCGACAATGGTCATCTATGGCGATGTCCCGTTGATCAGATCCGATACCCTACGGCAACTGCTCGCGGCCGAGGGTGACCTGGCACTGTTGACCGTGCAGCTTAGCCAGCCGACGGGGTACGGGCGCGTCGTACGCGATCCGCACGGCAATATATCGCGCGTCGTCGAGGAGCGTGACGCCAGCGACGCCGAACGCGCACTGACCGAGGTCAACACTGGAATCATGGTCGCACCCACCGTCGAACTGAAGCGTTGGCTCGGCGCGCTGTCGAACAACAACTCGCAGGGCGAGTACTACCTGACCGACGTCATCGCGCAGGCGGTGGCGCAGCGGTTCCGGGTGGTCGGCGTTGCATGCGCTGAAACCGACGAGGCGCTTGGAGTCAACAGCAAAGGCGAGCTCGCGAGGGTCGAGCGGATCGCGCAGCGTCGTATCGCCGACGACCTGATGCAGCGCGGCACGCTGCTCGCCGATCCGGCTCGCATCGATGTTCGCGGCGCGATCGATGTTGGAATCGACGTGTCGATTGACGTCGGATGTGTGTTCGAAGGTCATGTCCGGCTCGCCGATGGCGTGCGCATCGGAGCGTATTGCGTGGTCCGCGACTGCTCGATTGGCGCCGGTACCGAAGTGCTGCCGTTTTGTCATCTGACCGGCGCCACGATTGGCGCGGCAGCTCGCATCGGTCCGTACTCACGCCTGCGTCCTGGCGCGCAGCTGGGCGATGAAGTTCACATCGGCAATTTTGTCGAGATCAAGGCCAGCACGCTGGGCCGGGGTTCGAAGGCCAACCATCTGGCTTACGTGGGAGACGCCACGGTCGGCGCCAGGGTCAACATCGGCGCCGGTACCATTACTGCCAACTACGACGGCGCACGCAAACACCGCACCGTGATCGGTGATGATGTATCGATCGGCTCGAACGCGGTGCTGGTGGCGCCGGTCACGATCGGGCAGGGAGCCACCATCGGTGGCGGTTCGACGATCTCGAAGAACGCCCCTGAGGGCAAGCTCACTATGGCGCGCGTTCGGCAGACAACGCTGGAAGGCTGGAAGCGGCCGACCAGGAAAGGCGGTTCCTGATGTGCGGCATCGTGGGAGCAGTAGCACTGCGCGACATCACGCCGGTGCTGGTCGAGGGGCTGCGCCGGCTCGAGTATCGCGGCTATGACTCGTGCGGCGTTGCTTTGCTGCAGGATGGCGCGCTGATGCGTTCGCGCAGCACGGCGCGCGTGGCCGAGCTCGAGACCCAGGTCAGGCAGTCGTCGCTTGCCGGCAACCTCGGCATTTCGCACACGCGCTGGGCCACGCACGGCGCGCCCGTGACGGGCAATGCGCATCCGCACTTCTCGCGCAACGAAGTCGCGGTTGTGCATAACGGCATCATCGAAAACTACGAGGAGATTCGTACCGAACTGCAACGTGCCGGCTACGAGTTCGATACCGAAACCGATACCGAGGTCATCGCGCATCTGGTGCATCAGCTTTATCGCGGCGATCTGCTGGCCGCCGTACGCGCAGCGACCACACGCTTTAAGGGCGCCTATGCGATCGCGGTGATGCACAAGGCTGAGCCTAAGCGGCTGGTTGGTGCGCGCCATGGGTCGCCGCTGGTGGTCGGATTAGGTAACGGGGAAAACTTTCTGGCGTCGGATGCACTGGCGCTGGCCGGCACGACCGACCGGATCATTTATCTGGAAGACGGCGATGCGGTGGATATCGAGTTAAAGCGGGTGCGCATCGTCGACGCCACAGGCAGTGCGATAGAGCGCGCGGCGCATACGGTCAAGGTGGCGGCAGGGGGTGCCGAACTCGGACCGTACCGGCACTACATGCACAAGGAGATATTCGAGCAGCCGCGCGCGATCAGCGACACGATTGAAAGCATCGACTCGATCACCCCCGCACTGTTCGGCGTCAACGGCCCCGCCACGCTGGCCGATATCGATTCAGCGTTGATTCTCGCCTGCGGTACGAGCTACTACGCCGGGCTGACCGCCAAGATCTGGCTCGAATCGATCGCCGGCTTGCCGACCCAGGTCGAAATTGCGAGCGAGTATCGCTATCGCGACAGCGTGCCAAACCCGCGCTCGCTGGTCGTCGTCGTCTCGCAATCGGGGGAGACGGCCGACACGCTTGCCGCCCTGAAGCATGCGCAGTCGCTCGGCATGGAGCGCACGCTCGGCATCATTAATGTCGCGACCAGCGCGATGGCGCGGCAGACCAGGCTCCAGTTTTTCACGCGTGCCGGCGTCGAGATTGGCGTGGCTTCGACCAAGGCGTTTAGCACGCAACTGGTGGCGCTTTTTCTGCTGACCCTCACGATCGCGAAGCAGCGCGGCAGGCTGGACGAAGAGTCCGAGCGCGCGCACATCCGTGCACTGCGTCATTTGCCGGCGGCGCTGCAGTCGGTGCTTGCGCTGGAGCCGCAGGTGATCGCGTGGTCCGAGCAGTTTGCGCGCAAGGACCATGCACTGTTTCTCGGCCGCGGGCTGCACTATCCGATCGCGCTGGAAGGCGCCTTGAAGCTGAAGGAGATCAGCTACATCCACGCTGAGGCGTATCCGGCCGGGGAACTAAAGCACGGTCCGCTGGCGCTTGTAACCGACCAGATGCCGGTGGTGGTCGTCGCACCCAACGATGCGCTGGTCGGAAAACTGAAATCCAACATGCAGGAAGTGCGTGCCCGCGGCGGCCAGCTCTACGCTTTCGCCGATGCGGACACGAACATCGCCTCCGCACCGGGAATTCACGTGATCAGGCTGCCCGAACACTGCGGCCCGCTGTCCCCCATCCTGCACGTCGTTCCTGTCCAATTGCTTGCGTACCACACCGCTGTTGTGCGCGGCACGGATGTCGACAAGCCGAGAAACCTGGCGAAGTCAGTGACGGTGGAGTAGCGCCGCTCGTGCGAGCAGCCGGTGATTTGGACAAATAATGTCGTCGAGAACAAAAAAAGTCTGTCGGGCTGGGCCCGCGGAGAGTCTGTGTGGTCGGACGTTTCCAGAAATTGGCTTCAACCAGTCGTGGTGTCGGCCATGCCTGACATCTGCCAGCCTCGCCTACTTGGACTAAGAGCGGCCCTTACTCTTGCACCGGGGCAAAACATGCCATCCGCCGCAGCTACGGTCGGGGCGGTAGTCAGCAGCAATCGGCCGCCGACTTTGGATGCTTTTCAGAGGCCAGGATGCACCTTGAACAACGTCGAGCGGCGCTGATCGTAATAAGGAGCCGTATTAGCTTGCACGCCACTTTCGCTCGGCTTCATCCCAAGCGGCGAGTGGTTGAAGGTCCGGCACCCAGGCAAGACCCGTCTTGCCATCTGAAGAGATCGCTTCAGGCGTTACGACGACATCGACCAGCGCCGGGCGGTTCGCAAAGGCGCGGTCGAGCGCCGCCGGTAACTCTTCCGGCGTCTCAACACGCTCTCCGTGCATACCGAAAGCGCGAGCCACGGCTGCATGGTCGGAAAACTGCAGCTTAGTGCCCACGACTTTCCCATGCGTGACGGTCTGATCGTGTACTTCAATCTGCCACGCACCGTTGTTGGCCACGACAATCACGACCGGCGCTTTGTGGCGGACAGCTGTGTCGATCTCGATAGCATTGAACCCGAATGCACCATCACCGGTGGCGACGACGACCGTGCGATCCGGAAACGCCAGGCTGGCGGCGATGCCGTAGGGAACACCGACGCCGATGCAGCCAAACGGCCCCGGATCCAGCATCGCCGGCGCCGACAAGCCGATGCGTCCGAACGCGAGGAAATCGCCGCCGTCATTGATCACGATCGCGTCGTCACCCAACCTGTCCTGGATCGCTGCCAGCACCTTGTTCGGGTGTAGCCGTCCGTCGCTGCCTTCGGCAGCAGTTGCCATCGAGCCACGCAGCTTGGTGACCCGCTCCTCGTGGCTCTTGCGCAACTTGGTGGCCCACGCCGCGTCAACGGCCGATCGCCGGTTTCCGGCAGCGGCGATGATCGCTTGCAGCGCTGCGCGGGGAGAGGCTTGAACTTCGACGGCCCCACGCCGGTTGTCGCGAAGCTCGCCCGGAACATCGCCGATGCGCACGAACTGCGCTGCGCCGAAAACTGCCGGCGAGCCGAAAGCGAGTTGAAAATCGAGTCGCCGTCCGACGGTCAGCACGATGTCGGCATCACTCATTACGGCCCCGCGCATTGCCGCCACCACTGAGGGATGCGTATCCGGGACAAGGCCTCGGCTTTCACCCGTGTCGAGGTAGACAGCTTGCAGCTTGTCGAGCAGCTGCACCAGTTCGCTGCCCGCACCCCTCGCTCCGCGTCCTGAGATCACAACAAGACGGCGCGCAGACCACAGCATGTCGATGGCACGGTCCACTGAGGCCGGATCGGGGAGACTCTCGGCGCGAGGCTTGGCTGCGATGTGCTCATCGAGTTGCAGCGCCTTTGGAATTTCGGCGCGCAACGTGTCAGTTGGAAAATCTAAATAGGCGGGGCCGGGCTCTCCACACTCCCCAAGCGCTCGAGCGAGCGCTTCGTCGAGCTCCGCCAGCGCCAACGATGGCTCGCGCACGGTGCGCGCATAACGAGTGATGCTGCTCAGCAGCAGCGTGTGATCGATATCCTGCAAGCCGCCACGATTCTCCTGCGGGCGCGGCGGAGTGCCGGATAGCACGAGCACCGGCGCGCGCGAGATATGGGCGTTGGCAATGCCCGTCATGGCGTTGGTTACGCCCGGGCCGGCCGTAACCAGGGCGACGCCCATCTGCCCGGTCAGCTCCGCATGCGCCTGAGCCATGTGAACGGCCGCGCGCTCGTCTCGAACGTCAATGATGCGGATTCCCTCGGCGTCCAGCCGCATCCAGATCGGCATGATGTGGCCGCCGCACAGCGCAAAGACTCTTTCAATGCCACGCGCCTTCAGGACGCGGGCAACGCACGCAGCTACGCTGTCGGGAGAAAGCATCATCATGATGGGCATATTAGCCGCGCAACCGTGACGAAGGACTTGGCATGACGCCGCTGCTGTCAATGGGTGAGACTTTGTCGGTCAATGCGTCCCTCTATCCCGACAAGGTGGGCGCGCGCGACCTGCGCCGCTCGATGACGTTTAGCGAATGGAACCGGCGCTCGTGTCGATTGGCCAATGCGCTGCTGGGGCTCGGCCTTAGCAAGGGCGATCGCGTTGCCGTGTTGGCTTACAACTGTGTTGAATGGATGGAGATCTACGCGGCGTGCGCCAAGGCCGGCCTGATTGCGGTTCCGATCAACTTCCGTCTTCTTGGCGAAGACATTCTTTACATTCTCGATAACTGCACCGCGCGCGCGCTTATCGTGCAGGAAGAGCTGCTTGCAAGCCTGGAAAGCATTCGCTCCCGGCTGGCGATCTCCGAGAAGAATCTCATCCTGCTCGGTAGCAGCAACGTGCCCAGCGCCCTTGTGCGCTACGAAGATCTGTTGGCGTGCGCCGCCGACTCCGAACCCGGTATCACTGTCACGCCCGATGACACATGGGTTCTGATGTACACGTCGGGCACGACCGGCAAGCCGAAGGGCGCGATGCGCAGTCATGGAAGCCATGCGCTGCTCAACTACGCGACGCTGCTCGACATGCAGTTCGACCGTGACGACACGTGTCTGCTCGTGATGCCGATGTGCCACGCGAACTCGCTGAACTTCGCGTCGGCGTTTGCATACGCGGGCGCGACATGCTGTGTTTACGATGTCAAAAGCTTCGACCCCGGCCATCTGCTGCAAACGCTGTCGGAGACGCGAGCCACGTTCACATCGCTCGTGCCGACGCACTACATCATGATGTTGGGGTTGCCTCAGAAGCAAAAAGACCGACACCAGGTCGACAGCGTGCGGAAGCTTCTCGTCTCTTCGGCGCCAGCACGGCGAGACACGAAGCTCGCGATCATGGAGGCCTTCAGAAATTCACAGTTGCTGGAGCTGTACGGCTCGACTGAGCAGGGCTGGGCAACACTGCTGCGGCCGGCAGAACAACTGACGAAGCTCGGCTCGGTCGGTCGTGAATACACGGGTTCCGGGCGCATCAAGCTGTTGGATGAGGATGGCCGCGAGGTACCGGAAGGCGAGGTCGGCGAACTTTATTCGCGTACGCCATGGTGCTTTCAGGGCTACTGGAACCTGCCGGATAAAACAGCCGAGGCGTTTCGCGGTCCGTATCTTTCCGTCGGCGATATGGCGCGCCGCGATGCAGACGGCTTCTACACGCTGGTCGACCGCAAGAACAACTTGATCATTTCGGGAGGAGAGAATGTTTACCCCTCCGAAGTCGAAAACATTCTAGGTGCTCATCCGAAGATTCGCGACGTGGCGGTGGTCGGCCGGCCCGACGAAAAATGGGGCGAAGCTGTCCATGCTGTCATCGTGCTGCGTGACTCGGAGAGCGTGGCCGAAGACGAGCTGACGCAGTGGTGTGCGACCCGGCTCGCCGGTTACAAGCGGCCAAAGTCGTTCTCCTTCATCGCTGACGCGGAAATGCCGAGAACCGCGACCGGCAAGATCCTGCATCGCGTGCTGAAGAACCGTCTCTGAGAAACCGTCCTTATCAGGATATCGACCCTCAACGAGTGCAGCTCGGAGTTGCGTTAGACGTCGGCTGTTGGGCTAATTAATCACGTCTACATTGAGTCGGCAATAACGGCTGCAATGGACAGCACGCGGTGCGAGTGATGGCTTAGGGACGATTTCTGACGGACTTGCTTGGATAAGGGGTCGTGAGATTTCAACGGCTTGTCCAGCCAGGCTCCGACCGATTTCATTTGTCGAGATCACCGGAGCCTGCAATCGCAGCTATGGCGCTGCTCAAGCTGCGTCGTAAGCCTGCTTCAACCACTTCTTCACGTTCGCATCGAACCCCGCTTCACCTTCGATGCGGACGCGATGGGTGCACATCGCATTGAAACTTCCGCTCGCTTCGAGCCGGTCGCCCGGTGCCGTTCCTTTCAGGTTTAATCCGATATCCAGCCGTGAGGCGGTCGAGGGCTGCACGATCGCGAACTGCTTGGTGCGGCGCAGACTGACGTAGCCCTTTTTCGGCGCGATCTCTACGTCGCTGCCGAAACTCTGCACGACCGCGATGACTTTGTCATAAACCGGCTTCAGCGCCGCTTTGGCGCCGGCATATTGCGTCGTGACCAGATCGTCGGGCGAAGAAACGCCGCCGGTCGCTGCCTCGCGAGCGCGGTGTGCGATCAGGTTTGCGTAGCCGTGGCCGATCCCGTGCTCCTTCTTAAACCACGCGACAAGCTCGCTGTGCTTGTCGATTTTCTGTGTCGCTGCGAGCTTTAACCACTGCTCCTTGCTCTTGCCGGTCTGCGTTTCGAGGTTGCGCCACTGGCTTTGTTCGGCGTCGGCGAGCTTGTCAGTCATTTCTCTCCTCGATTCATAGCGGCCATGCCTCGGCGCGGCAGCGCTTCGGCAACACGAACGTCATGCGGTCCATCAGTGCATACATGACACGCGTGCCCAGCGCGGGGCGCCCGGTTTCGATCACGAATTTCAGCGTGCTGAGAATCGTTGTTGAGCCGCGAGCCATGTCTTTTGCCGTGCGGGTTCCGGCTGTCACGTTGTCAACGGTCAGCGAGACTTCGATGCCGCCAGCGACTGGTTTCAGCTCATAAGTCACGATGCATTCTGGATCGTCGTATTGCGTAAACCGGAAGGTATGTGCGAAACGATGTGGTGGATCGAACTCTCGGACTTCGCCGATCACCAGCGTGAACTTGCCGTCTCCAGTGCGCATCTGCAGCTTTGCGCCCGGCGCCAGCCGCTGCGCATGCAGCCACGCGTTGAATATCGCTGCCTGCGGCTCGTTGCTCTTGGTCAGCTCGCGCCAGATGTCCTCGATCTTGCCGCGAATCACGATCTTGTTGACCAGCCGTGTTGTGCCTGCGTCCGCCATGTTTAGCTCTCCCTTTGCTCGACTGCGTACTTCAACCGTGTCAGCCGGCTTGCCCAGAACTCCGAATATTCATCGATCCATCGCTCGTGAATCAGTTGCAGCGGCACCGCATTCATGAACAACGAACGCTCGCGCCCTTGCTTGTCCGAGATGATCAGTCCTGCACCTTCCAGTGTGTTCAAGTGCTTAAGCACGCCGATACGGCTCATCTCGAAATGATCGGACACATACCCGACGGTGCAACCAGGCATCAGCCGGATGATGTCGAGCATCTGCCGGCGCGGCGTGCTCGCCAGCGAAAGGAACACTGCGTCGAGTTCGGGCTCCGTCATCGGTAATTAATGTAACCATCAAGTTACTTATTAAACGGATCCTTGTCAAGCATGCAAACCGAAGAGCAGTTGCGGCAGAATGGGCTGCTGAACTAACCGACATGCGAACAACTGGACGAAGCGTTTTGCGTGGGGTGCGGCGCTCTCCGGGCTCCCCGGCGCAGCCGGATACCTTGCGGTACGGGCCTGGAGCAATGCGTAACCGTTAAAAGTTTGCCCGTAGCAGATCCGAGTCAGGGCGCGGCTCGCGTGGAGCGAACCGTGCGTCACTAGCCGAGTCGAATCAATCTCGAATTCGACGATGGCCGGGATGGGTTGGGCGTTTGACGCATGGCGCGCACCGGCGGCGGTTCGCCCGGTCATCGATGTACTGGCGTTTCCGCCCAGTCAGACGGAGTTGCAGCGCTGGCAGAGGCGCGAGGCAGCGCCTTGGCTCGAACTCGAACGGCTGGCGCGAATCGCGTTTTTCTTGGGTGCGGGAATGTTTCTGGCCTGGGCCGCGGACGTCGGGGCCGCGTTCGAGTTTGGCAAGACCGACGGCTCGGCGCTATTCGGGGCAGCGAGTGTGCCGCTCGCGCTCGTCGTGGTCCTCGCCCATTTGAGCGGGCGCTGGGCGCTCGCGCGGGCGCGACGCGGGCATTCAGATGTGAGGCGGCGCTACTCCGATGTCACGCTGCGCGAAGCCAAACCTTTGATCGCTGCTGCGCAAAACGACGCCGTCGTCGCTCAATACCTGCGGTGCGTCGGCCGGCAGGGTCGGCCGTTGCGCAGGCTGGAACGAAGTGCACTGCTCGCGTGGAGCCGGGCGAACGCTCTATGAGGTCTGAAGATCGCCAGGAAATGAAGGCGGCGAGGCGGAGTACCGCGCCGCCGAAGTCCTACCGCGTGCTCTTCTTGACGTCGTCCTTGACATCGCCCCAGGTCGAGCGAACCTTGCCAGCGCCCTTTTCGACCGCGCCTTCGGCTTCCTGGTCCTTGTCGCCAGTTGCTTTGCCGACGGTTTCCTTGATCTTGCCTTTCGCGGTGGTGGTACGTCCCTTCACTTGATCCTTGTTCATGACAATCTCCGTAGTAGTCGGGCCATGCCCGACGCGGAGCGGGGCAACGGACATGCCTGCGCCGTCACGCGTGCGCGGGCGTGGGTGTCCGCGTCAAATCAGTCGGCACCATCCCGGGATACAACTGCCGCAGCACGTCCGCCGTGAGTTCGGTGACGGCGGGCTGCAGCTCTACCGCGAATTGATCCGCGCTCGAGCTTGGCTCGCGAACTGCATCCCACCGCACCCGAAAAGTGGCTGCGTGCACGGCGAATTGCTGCTCCACTTCATGCCGCCAGAACGGCGGCGCCTCGCCCTCGACGTAGCGGCCGCGGCCGCGCCCGAAGTGAGCTACCGCCAGATAGCGCAACACGCCCGAACGCGCCAGGCCATCGAGAAAATCGGCT
>JBGTEW010000123.1:0-1863 GCA_041747615.1 Burkholderiaceae bacterium
GCCGCGGTCGACACCTCGCTGACGCGCGCCGGCATCAAGGCTGCGCGCATCGTGCCGCTGTCCGACGGCGATCTCCAGTTGACGTTTTCCGATGTGCCGTACAGCAGCTGGGCGCCGTGGCTGGCAGGAATCGAGCGCGAACTCGGCGCGCGTGCGACCGCGGTGACGGTGACTGGGCGCGACAAGACGCCGGGCAATGTTGATGTGGAACTGGCGCTGCGGCTGGCGCGCAAATGACCGGATGAACTCAGGCTATGCGCATCGTTTACTTCGGCATTGCAGCGCTGCTCGTCCTGATTCTGACGGCGCTGGTGATCGCGCCGGCACAATGGGCGGCGGGTTACGTGAACTCGACCACCCGGGGCAGAGTCGAGCTGGCGGATGCGCGCGGCACGCTCTGGAACGGCTCGGCCATCGTGGTGCTCGCATCGCCGACAGAAACCGGCGCCTCGCGCGCCAGTCTGCCCGAGCGCCTGTCCTGGCGACTGAGCCCGTGGGCACTGCTGGCCGGGCGGATCAACGTCGCGCTGACGCATCCGTCGGCGTTGGCGCAGCCGCTGACGATCGATGTGCCGCTGTTCGGCCGCACACTGTTGCTCGGGCCGACGACCCTGCGGCTGCCAGCGTCATTGCTGGTCGGACTTGGCGCGCCATGGAACACGGTGCGGCCGGGCGGGATACTGACGGTTTCTTGGGATCGCCTGGCAGTCGAACCCGGACGCTGGCAGGGTGGCATCAACGGCGAGTGGCAGTTCGCTTCGAGCGCTCTGACGCCCGTGTCACCGATGGGCCATTACCGTGTGCAAACCAACGGCGTCTGGCCTGGAACTCAGCTGGAATTACTAACCATTTCGGGTCCCCTGGAGCTGAAGGGCAGTGGCACAATCAACGAGGGTGGGCGCTTACGCTTCACCGGACGCGCACAAGCGGTGGCCGGCACCGACCCCGGTGTCAAGGCTCAACTGACGGGGCTGATCTCGCTGCTCGGGCGGCGCGACGGCGAGGGATCTCTGTTGAATTTCGGTGGTTGAACTGATACCCATGTGCACGTCCAGCCGCAGCTTCCTGTCCCGGTTCATCGCGTTGGCCTGCGCATGGCTGATGGCGGGGACGACCGTGCTGACCCCGGCGGTGGCGCAGACATCCCGAGCGAAGCCACAGCCGACGGCGCGCGAAGATTCGGTGCTGCTGAACTTCGTCAATGCCGACATCGATGCCGTGGTGCGTGCGATCGGGCAGTACACCGGCCGCACGTTCGTGATCGACCCGAGAGTCAAGGGAACGCTATCACTCTCGACCGAAAGGCCGGTCACGCGCCAGCAGGCCTATGACCAGTTGCTGACCGCGCTGCGGCTGCAGGGATTCACGATCGTGCAGACCGGCAACGTCGCGCGCGTGGTGCCGGAGGCCGATGCCAAGCTGCAGGGCGGCACGGTGATCGGTCCGGCGAGGGCGGCACCAAGCGGCGACCAACTGGTGACGCAGGTCTTCCGCCTGCAGTACGAATCCGCCACAGCAATGGTGCCAATCCTGCGGCCACTGATCGCGCCCAACAACACAATCTCGGCCTATCCGCAGAACAACACGCTGGTCATCACCGATTACGCCGACACCCTGCGCCGCATCCAGCGCAGTCTCGAATCGATCGATACGCCGGCCACCAGCGATGTCGAGCTGATCCCGGTCAAAAACGGCCTGGCGCTGGAAATTGCCACGGTCGTCAGCCGCGTGCTCGACGAAGGAGCGCGCGCCGCGCAGAACCCGTCGGAACCGGCGGCAGCCGGAACTCGGGACGAAGGCGTCTTGCTGAATTTCGTCAACGCCGACATCGACGCCGTGGTACGTGCGATCGGGCAGTACACC
>JBGTEW010000124.1:0-1921 GCA_041747615.1 Burkholderiaceae bacterium
CTGGTAGCGTTTCAACACTTCCTCGCGGTCGCCCGCCTTGGCGGCTAGTAACGCACGAGCCCGCTCGCGCAACGCCGGGTTGCGATGCATCTGCATCTGGACGCGCTGGCGTAACGGCAGCGACCAAGCCTGAACTTCGCCCCTGCCAATGGCCTCGATCAACAGTTGGAATCGTTCCGGATCGGAGATCAAAGCGCTCGCCGCTTCCGAGCGGACCGCCGGCGTCAGGCTACGCCAGCGGGCCAGGAAAAACTTTGCGGCTGCCGTACCCTTCTGTTTGCCGAGCGCATGTATGGCCGCGGTTTGGACTTCTTCCGATTCCCTTGGCTCTACGAACTGCTGGTAAAAGGTCGCAGCTTTTTCGGGCGCTGCCAGCGAGAGAAGGTGGATCGCACCGGCGCGCCGACTCGCGAGCTGCCCGCGGTCGAGTGCGGTGGCCTCCGCCTTACGTAGAAACACATCGACGCCGGAAGGAAGTCCCGCAAGATCAAGCAGCCGCAGAGCGGCACGGCGAACGTCGTCTGCCTGGTCGTCATAAAGTTTGAGGAGCACCGGTTGGGGCTGGAGCTTCGCTTCCCGGGAACCCAGACCTGAGGCCAGCCCACCGAGCACCGAGGCGCGCCACCAGTGAGAATCTCTTCCCGTCATGCTCGCAGCCGTGTGGAGTACCTTGGCAAGCTCGGCCGGCTTCCCTCGGGCGCCGATCATCGAGCCTAGCTGGCGGAAATAGTTGACGCGGCCGTTGGTCTTGCTGCTCCGGGAGGCAATCGCGGCTTCCAGCGCGGGTAAAGCGTCGTCCGACGATGCGCTGAGTGCCGCCAACTGGACCCACGGGTCTTCCATATCGCGATCGAGCAGCCTTCGGCGAGCCTGCGCGGCCGCTCGCGTTCGCACCGAACCAAGCGTCGCCAGAAGCTGGAAGCGCACACGCGCGTTATCGTCCCCTTCCATTTTCACCAAAGCATCCACGAGCCTCGGCTCCCCGAGATGCGCTTCAGAGAGAACAATCGCGTTTTCCCTGATCCCGGGATCGGCATCACGCAACGACTTCTCGATCACCATCGGGTCAAGTCTCCCTAAGCCCTCAAGTGTCCAAAGAGCGTGCAGCCGGCCGAGCGGAGAAGCGCCCGCGACGGCCATCCGCTTCAGAGGCTCCACGGCCTTCTCGCTCCGGCGGTCCACTAACAGGCGCTGCGCGGTACGCCGCCACCAGATGTTCGGCTTTTCAAGATAGCCGACCAGTTCCTCATCGGTTGCCTGACTCAGGCGCACACGCGCGATTGGCGCAGTCTGTCCGTTCGCAGGCGTGACGCGATAAATGCGTCCCAGGTCACTGCCGTCATAGATGTCGTGGGACCCATGCACCTCGCTCGACGTCCATTCCGGATGTTCGATGACTTTGCGGTAATAGTCGACCACGTAAAGAGCATCATCCGGGCCGACGTAGAAATTCACGGGACGGAACCAATTGTCGGTGGAAGCGAGAAACTCCACATCTTCTTGAGGACGACTAGCGTCGAACGTGGCGCCGGCAGGCTGCCAGATGTCGCGATGCACCAGGCTGTGGACCGGCTCAGCCACGAAGGTCCCGCCGTGAAACCAGGTGATGCCGCAGGCCGAAGTGAAAATACCCGCGCCGCTGAGCAGTTCAAACCTCGGGTTGCGGGCGATAGAAAAAACCTGCGCCGCTGCGCCATGATCGGACACATCCTGCATGGCCGACCCGGCCAGCAAGTCGGGATTGCGCGTCAAATACCGCGCCGCAAGAACCTCCTGTCGGGCGTGGTTGGAGTTGCCCACAGTAATCAGATGACCGTAGTCGTCGAAAGTGAGGCCGAACTGCGAGGTGCTTGAGGTGGCTTCCAACTGATAGCTGTCGGGGCGGAAGCGCACGTTGCGCCGCTCGTTCTTCACGACCGGC
>JBGTEW010000125.1:0-6991 GCA_041747615.1 Burkholderiaceae bacterium
CGGCCTTGTCATGCAGCCGCTCAAGAATGGCCTGGATCTCGTCGTTGACGTAACGCGACTGGGCCAGCGACGTGGCGTCTGCAGTCACGAACGGCACCTTCAGCAGCCGCGCGAGCGATTCGCACAGCAGCGTCTTGCCGGTGCCCGTCGGGCCCACCAGCAGCACGTTGCTCTTGGTGATCTCCAGTCCTACTTCACGCGATAGCGCGAGCTTTTTATAGTGTGCATAGACGGCGACGGCGAGCGTCTTCTTGGCTTCGTCCTGACCGATCACATACTGATCGAGGTGGCGGACGATCTCGCTTGGCGTCACGCGAGGATCCAGCGCATTCATTCGAAGCTCCCCGCTGATGGTTCGGCTGCCTGTCGATGGTGTCGGGCGGGTCGATCCGGCCGCGCCCGTTCATAGACCATACCAAACACAAGGAAAGACAGCTTCGCGCTACGCCGCCCGAAGGAAATCTCGACGCGCTGACGCCGCCGCAGCCTGCGTGGCGTTGTCCAGCCGCAAGGTCAGGCAATAGGCCGCACCGCCGGAGCGGTTGAAGGAATCGAGCGGCACCGTATGGACGCGATAGCCGCGCGCGGTCAATGCGGCGAGTGTGGGCGCAGAAGCGTGGCACATGACGACATCGCGGCCGATGCATACCGAGTTGACGCCGAGATGGCGCGCGTCTTCATCGGTCGCCTCGATCAGGTGCGCCTCGCCCACCATCTTGCGCACTTTGGCGGCAGCGCTGGCCGAGAAAGCGGGCGGGTACCACAACACGTCGCCGCCGGAGAGAACGCAGAAGCACGTATCGAGGTGATAAAAGCGTGCATCAATCAGTTCGAGCGCCACCGCCGGCACACCGTAGAGTTCTTCGATCACGCGAAACATCTCGCGGCTAGAACGCTGGCCGTAGCCCGTCCATATCAGGCGCCGTGTCGCATCCCAGATCGCATCGCCGGCGCCTTCAAAGAACCGTCCAGGTGGCGTGTCCACAATTCGATCGACCACGCCACGCGCGCGCAACGCTTCGAAAAATGTGCGGTTGTGCACTTCTTCGCCCTGCCGTTCCGCACACAGGAAGCGCGCCAGCAGCACCTTGCGATCGAGCACGACCGCCGCGTTCGCAGTGAACACCATGTCAGGCAGCCCCTCGACCGGCGGCTGGACTTCCACCTGGGCCCCGAGACGCTCGTAGGTTTTCTTCAGATCGCTCCAGCCGCGTTTCGCATCGTCGGCCAGTTGCTGCGACGACACCGACCACAGGGCCGGCTGCATCCACGGATTGATCGTGTAGCTCACCTCGAAGTGCTCGGGCGCGCTCATCATCAAGTGCACGGCCGCGCCTGTTTCGGCTGCGGCCGGGGACATCTCGGCCAGCACTGCGGCAAAGATATCGATGCCATGATCGAGCGCTTCGCGGCCGATCGTCAACGGTGGCGCGAAACGAATTACGGTTTCGTGCGTGTCCTTGGTCAACACGCCGCGCACCGCCATGCGTTCGGCGACCGCGCGCGCAGATACGCTCGAGTCCAGCTCGACGCCGCCCCATAGTCCGCGTCCGCGTACCGCGCGAATCAACCGCGAGGGCAGTTGGTGCAGGCGGGCCAGCAGGTGCGCGCCGAGTTTGCGGCTGCGTTCAATCAAATGTTCTTCCTCGATCACGGCCAGTGCTTCGCGTCCGACGCGTGCAGCCAGCGGACTGCCGCCGAAGGTCGAACCGTGGCTGCCCGGCTCGAGCAGATCCATCACCGGGCTGATCGCGACGAAGGCCGAGACGGGCAGCAGTCCGCCGCCGAGCGCCTTCCCGACAATGACACCGTCGGGGCGTATGTCTTCGTGCATGTAGGCAAACCACTCGCCGGTACGCCCGAGGCCGGACTGAATCTCGTCCAGAATCAACAGCACGTTGCGCTCGTCAGCGAGTTCTCGCACAGCGCGCAGAAAGCCGTCGGGCGGCAACACGATTCCGGCTTCACCCTGGATCGGCTCGATCAAAATGGCGCATGTTTGGTCATCAATCGCTGCCCGCAGCGATTCGATGTTGCCGAAGTCGAAGTGGCGAAAGCCAGGCGTGAACGGGCCGAAGTCAGCGCGATAAGCCGCTTCGGTCGAGAAGCCGACGATCGTGGTAGAGCGGCCATGAAAGTTGTCGCGCGCAACGACGATATTGGCGCAATCAGCGGCGATGCCCTTGACCCGGTAACCCCAGCGCCGCGCCGCCTTGATCGCTGTTTCGACCGATTCGGCGCCGCCGCTGGCGGGAAGTGCCCTGGCCGGCTCGCGCAGATCGGCCACTTCGACCAGCTTCGCGAGAAACGGGCCGAGCTCGGTTGAGTGATACGCACGCGAAGTCACCGCGACGTGTTGGGCCTGATCGATCAAGGCGGCGACGAGCCGCGGATGCGCATGGCCGTGGCTGACCGCAGAGTAAGCCGACATGAAGTCCAGATAGCGCTTGCCGTCCGCGTCCCACAGCCAGCTTCCTTCGCCGCGCTCGAGCACGACCGGAATCGGCGCGTAGTTCGGCGCGGCGATTCGCTTCTCCAGCGACATGACTTGTTCGGAGCGACTGATCTTCGTCACCATGGGCACCTCGTACTGCTCGTAAGTATGGGCAGCGCTGACGAAATGCGAGGCGATAGTGAGGACCGCGAAACGCCGAAACCAAACGGTTTCAGGCGCTGCACTGCAGAATCGGCGGTGCGCCGCAATACGCCGTCAGGGCAGCGGATAGCCGCGAAATGGCTTGATCGTCTGCAACTCGGGTTTCGATGTGATCTTTTCGACCCCAAGCGTGGGATCGTCGGTCCAGGCGTTGGTCAGCACTCGGTAATGATCGAGGTCGCGACACGCCAGGCGCAAGACATAGTCGCACTGTCCTGACACGAGAAAACATTCGACCACTTCGTTCGATGCGCGCGCGCGCTGCTCGAAGCGCGCATGCGTCGCCTGAGTCTGGCTCTTCAGCGTGACTTCGACCACGATCGTCAAAAGGCTGCCGAGCCTGCGTGGCTCAAGCAGCGCCATGTAGCCGGAAATGATGCCGTCGCGCTCGAGCCGTCGCACCCGCTCCAGACACGCACGAGGGCTCAGCGCGATCCGTTCGGACAGCTCCTGATTGGTGATTCGTCCCTCGCGCTGCAGCGTTTCGAGAATGCTGCGATCGATCCGGTCCAGATTTTCAGTCGGCATCGCGCGAGTATACGAACCGAACGCTCGTGACGTGATGGCGAAGGTGATCGCGTAGCATCCGCCGCAAATTCTATCGCCCACCGACCGCGCTCCAACATGCCGATTTTCGATTCAGCTGCGTTGAATCCGAACGTCCGGCCGCGCGAGGTGATTTCATGGGCCGGCTACGATTTCGCCAACTCCGGCTACACAACGGTCGTACTGACGGCCGTGTTCAACGCTTACTTCGTCGGCGTGGTCGCCAACGGCGCCGATTGGGCGACGCTGGCATGGACCGTCACGCTTGCGGTGTCGAACACGGCGGTAATGATCGCGATGCCGGTGATCGGCGCCTATGCCGACCTGCACGCGCGCAAGCAATGGCTATTGCGGGTCTCGACGATCGGTTGTGTGCTGTCGACCGCGGCACTTGCACTCGCCGGTCGTGACGATGTCCTGATCGCGGTCACCGCCATCGTCGTCTCGAACTTCTTCTTTCAGGTCGGCGTTTCTCTGATCGGTGCTTTCCTGCCGGAGATCGCGCGGCCTAACTCGCTGGGCAAGGTATCCGGCTGGGGCTGGAGCTTCGGCTATCTGGGCGGCCTGGTGACGCTGGGTATTTGTCTCGCCTATGTCATCTGGGCACGCGGGCAGGGCAGGGAGGCCGAGCACTTTGTGCCGGTCACGATGCTGATCACCGCGGGAATTTTCGCGCTGGCTTCGCTGCCGACGTTGTTCATTTTGAAGGAACGTGCGGTGCCACAGGCACGCAACAGCCTGGACGTCGCCCGCAATTCGTTGTCACGGCTCGCCACCACGCTTAGGAACATTGGTCGGTACCATGACTTTGCGCGGCTGCTCGTTTGCGGCGCGTTCTATCAGGCTGGCGTGGCTGTCGTGATTGCACTGGCTGCGATCTACGCGCAGGAAGTCATGAAGTTCTCGTTCGAGCAGACGATGGCGCTGATCCTGGTCGTCAATGTCACTGCGGCGATCGGTGCATTCGCCTTCGGCTACGTGCAGGACGTGCTTGGGCACAAGCGCGCGCTGGCGTTGACGCTGCTGCTGTGGATCACGATGACGGCGGTCGCGTCGGTCGCGACGACGTCGGCGCTTTTCTGGGTCGCGGCCAATCTGGCCGGCCTTGCGATGGGCTCGAGTCAGTCGGCCGGCCGCGCGATGACCGGAGTCTTCGCCCCGGCCACGCGGCTTGCTGAGTTTTACGGGCTATGGACGTTGTCGGTTCAGGTCGCCGCGATCGTGGGTCCGCTCACCTATGGCGCAGTGGTTTACCTGACCGACAACAATCACCGGCTCGGCATGATGATTACCGGCGGGTTCTTCGTGATCGGCCTGTTGCTGATCGCATCGATCGATATGGAGCGCGGCCACCGTGCGGCGGCCTTAACGGCCTGAGCGCATTCGTTACTGTAGTGCTGAATGCACCGAGAGCGCTGCGACGCCTGCCTTCGCCACCTGTGCGTCTTCGGCCGACTTGACCCCCGACACGCCGATCGCGCCGACGACATGGCCTTCGACGATGATCGGCAAGCCGCCTTCGAGCATGCCCTCGAGCGGAGCGGACAGGAACGCGGGTCTGCCCTGGTTGATCATGTCCTCGTACAGCTTCGTTTCGCGCTTGCCGAGCGCGGCGGCACGCGCCTTCGCGGGCGCGATCTCGGATGAGATCGGTGCGGTGCCGTCGAGCCGGTGCAGCAGCAGCAGGTGACCGCCGTCGTCGCAGATGGCGATGACGACGTTCCACTGATTCTTCAGGGCTTCAGCTTCGGCAGCGGCGGCCATGCGCTTCGCGTCTTCAATTGCCAACAGCGGTTTGGTTTTCATTGGATTCGCCTAGTCGAAAGAGGGCCATACATGATGATGAAGCTGCGACACCCATTCGCGCAAGGCGATGTGGGATTCACGCAGCGCGCGTGGCTCGGGAATCAGTTGATAGAGTGCAAACGGGCGCTGCCCGGTGTAGCCGGTCGCTGCCGGTGTCACCGTCAAACCCGCCAGCTCGAATACCCGCTGCGCGCGCGGCATGTGCACGGCAGTCGTCACGAGTGCAACGTGCGTAATCTGTTGTTGCCGCAGATCCCGCGCCGTGATCAACGCCTGCTCACGCGTGTTCTCGGAAGCGGCCTCGACCCACCTGACGGGCGCGCTGAACTCGCGCGTGAGCAGTTCCTGCATCAGAGTCCCTTCTGCCGCTTGGCCGCCGTCGGGTTTGCCGCCGCTGACGTACAAGGGCAAACCGGTTTCGCGCGCGAGCCTCGCGCCGTAACGCGCCCGCTGCAGCGTGTAATCGTTGACTGTTTCGCCGCCCCATTCGGGCGAGCCCCGATTGCGTCCGCCGCCGAGCACGACGATCGCCTGCGTGCGTTTGATGTCATCCATGAATGCGGGCGGCGGTTCCAGCGTGCGCGCCAGCGCGTTGGCAACCACAGGCATCGAAAGCGCGAACAGCAGCAATTGAGAGCCGACGATCAGTGAGACGCCCGCAGCGCGTGTTCGCTTCAACAGCAGTACGCCGATCAGCGTCAGCACGATCAGTGAGGTCGGCGGCAGGACCCAGCTGGACAGGGCGTAGTTGAACGTCACGCGTGAATAGCAAGCTTGATCTGTTCGAGCGCTGTGGGATCTTCGATCGTTGTCAGATCTCCCGGATCGCGGCCCTCAGCGAGTGCCTGGATGGAGCGGCGCAGCAACTTGCCGGACCGGGTTTTTGGCAGCACGCTGACGAAATGCACGCGCGCGGGTCGCGCCACCGCGCCGAGCTGGGTGTCGACCACCTTCATCATCTCGCCTTCGTGCGCGAACCTTTTCTGCTGGGTGTCGGCCTGCGCCGGATCCTTCAGGATCGCAAACGCCAACGCCACCTGGCCTTTCAGCGGGTCTGCAACGCCGACCACCGCGACTTCGGCGACGTTCGGATGCGAAGAAAGCGATTCCTCGATCTCGCGCGTGCCGAGCCGGTGCCCGGCCACGTTGATCACGTCGTCGGTGCGGCCGAGGATAAAAAAGTAGCCGTCATCGTCGCGAATCCCCCAATCGAATGTCGAATAGACATTCTGGTTCGGCACACTGGTCCAGTAGGTTCGCACGAAACGATCGTCGTCGCGCCACACGGTGCTCATGCACCCCGGCGGCAGCGGACCTTCGATTGCGACCACGCCTTTCTGGTGCGGCTGGGTGATCTCTTCGCCGGTGGTTTCATTGAAAATCCTGACCGCATAGCCCGCGGCCGGAACGCCGGGCGATCCGAACTTGGACGGCAGTGCTTCGACTCCGCGCGAAATTCCAAGGATCGGCCAGCCGGTTTCGGTCTGCCAGTAGTTGTCGATCACCGGCTTGCCGATGCCGTCGGTGATCCAGCGCGCAGTGGGCTCGTCGAGCGGTTCACCGGCGAGAAACAGCAGCCGGAGGCTCGACAGGTCGTACTTCTTCAGCAATGCCGGATCCTGCTTCTTCAGCACGCGGATCGCGGTTGGCGACGAGAACATCACGCTGACCTTGTACTTCTCGACGATGCTCCACCAGATGCCGCCATCCGGCCGGATCGGCAATCCCTCGTACATCACTGTCGCGCATCCGGTGATCAGCGGTGCATAGACGATGTATGAGTGGCCCACAACCCAGCCGATATCGCTGGTCGAGAAATACGTCTCGCCGGGATGACAGCAGAAAATGTCGCGCATCGAGGCTGCCAACGCGACGGCGTAGCCTCCCGTGTCGCGCTGTACGCCTTTCGGCTTGCCCGTTGTGCCCGACGTGTACAAGATGTAGCTCGGCTCGCTCGATTCGAGCCATTCGCACGGCACTTCG
>JBGTEW010000126.1:0-5844 GCA_041747615.1 Burkholderiaceae bacterium
CTCGTCGGCCGCCGTACGCAAAAGCAGGAAATCATAACCGGCACGAAAGCGCAGGTGTTCGACCAGCCGAAACGGCGACCGCCCGGTGCGGCGTTCGAAACGCGGCTGCAGGCTCCAGATTTCGCGCATATCGGCGACGAAACGCCGCTGGATCGCAAGCTTTTCGGTTTGCGCGTCGATCGTCTCGTCGATCGCAAGATGCAGGGCGGGGATTCGATGCTCGCCTTTCGCCAGCCGGGTGTTCCATTTGACGAGAACCTCGTTCCACAGCAGCGTCGCGAATAGAAACCCGGGAGAAATCGACTTGCCGGCACGGACGCGCTCGTCGGTGCGCGACAGCGCCAGCATCACGAAACGCTCTCCTGCCGGCTGTTCGAGGATGACGTCGAGCAGCGGTAGCAGGCCGTGGTGCAATCCTTCTGCGCGCAGCCGCGTGATGCATGCCACCGAGTGGCCGCTGGTCAGAAGCTTCAGCATCTCGTCGAACAGACGCGCGGGCGGGACGTTTTCGATCAGCTCCGCCATCCGGTGAATCGGCTCGCGCGTGGCCTCGTCGATTGCAAAGCCGAGCTTGGCCGCGAAACGCACCGCACGGAGCATGCGCACCGGGTCTTCTCGGTAGCGCTCCGCCGGGTCGCCGATCATGCGCAGACGCCGCGCGCGCACATCCTTGACTCCATCGTGATAATCAAGCACATCGCCGGTCGACGGGTCGTAGTACAGCGCGTTGATCGTGAAATCGCGCCGCGCGGAATCGTCGTTCTGCTCGCCGTACAGGTTGTCGGCGAGCACGCGGCCATGCTCGTCGATCAGTCGGTCGACGTTGACCAGGGCGCGAAATGTCGACACCTCGATCGTCTCCTGCCCGAACATCACGTGCACCAGCTTGAAGCGGCGGCCGATGATGAACGCGCGCCGAAAGTGCGACTTGATCTGCTCCGGCGTCGCATCGGTCGCAATGTCGAAGTCCTTCGGCGCAATACCGAGCAGCAGATCACGCACCGCGCCGCCGACGATGTAGGCGCGATAGCCCGCTTTCTGCAGCGTTTCGCAGACCCGCAGCGCAGAGCGCGAGACCACCTGGGGATTGATCTCGTGTTCGCTGGCCGCAATCCGCTTGGGATCGCGCGCGCTGCGCTTCGGCTTGCGCCTGAACAGCGTCTGAACCCGTTCGATGACCCGTTTGATCATGCGGCCGATTCTGCGACGGGGGGGTCGAACAGCTCGAGCGTCTTCCAGCCGCGCTCGCGTGCAATCGCACGCAGGCGGGCGTCGCCGTTGGTGACGATCGGTTGCGTAGCGCGCTCGAGCAGCGGCAGGTCATTGATCGAATCGCCATAACAGATCGTCGTCGTGTCGTCCCAGCTGCGTCCGTGCGCGGCGAGCCACTCACCGACCTTGCGCACCTTGCCTTCCTGGTAGGTATGGGTGCCGACGTAGCCACCTGTGAAGCGGTCAGCGCTGGTTTCCGGCTGCACGGCAAGGACGTGATCGATGCCGAATTCGCGCGCAATCGGCGTGACCACGTACGAATTGGTGCCGGTCACCAGGGCCAGCTCGTCGCCGCGCTTCCGGTGCGATTGGACCAATGCCAGAGCTTCGCTGCGAATGTGCGGCCGCACGTGCTGATCCATGAACTGACGGCGCCAACCGTCGAGCGTGGCGCGCGGAAACAGGGCCAGCAACTCCATTTGGAAGCTCACGTACCCCTCGATGTCGAATGTACCGGCCTGATAGGTACGGGCGAACTCCCGTATGCGCGCGCCGTATGCATCTGCATCCAACCCGCCTTTGTCGACGATGAAATGGGACCAGGTGTCCGCGCTGTCGATCGGCAACAGGGTGTGGTCCAGGTCGAACAGCGCCAGTCTCATCCGGCGATCTTAAGCTGCGACCACTCGCGCACCAGCGACCATGTAATCCCACGCTTGACCGACAGCGCGTAGGTATCGAGCGCATCGACGATTGCAACCAAAGTCCGCATGTCGCGCGGCATGTGGGTCAGCAGATAGTCGATCACGTCGGTCGGCAGTGCAACACCGCGCGATGCGGCGTGGGCGGTCAACGCCTGCGCCTTTTCGGTGTCGCTCAATGCGTGAATCTGGTACACGAGACCCCACCCCAGGCGCGTGCGAACGTCGTCGCGCAGCGTGAGGTGCAGCGGCGCCGCATTGCCGGCGGCCACGAAGCATGCTTGGTTGCCCACGCGAATTTCGTTGAGCAGCAGGAACAAGCGCTGCTGCTGCGCTTCATCGCATTGATCGACATCGTCTGCGGCATATAGAACGTGTTGAGGATCGAACACCGGCACTTGACGCGATGCGACCGCACCGAGCGACTGCAACAGATGTGAGCGGCCGGAACCGCGCTCGCCCCAAAGGTAGATGAAGCGCTCGCCGCTGCCGACGACGACCGCGCGCAGCGCAGCGACCACCTCGGCGTTGCGGCCGACGACGAAATTGTCCAGTGAAGGCCTTGCAGGCTCGACGAGATCCAGCGTCAGCTGGCGAGGCGTACTCATGTCGGAATGCTACCGTTCCATGAATGGGGCCCCTCGACTACAAGAAATCGGGCGTCGACTACGCGAAGATCGATCCTCTGAAGGTGCTGGCGCAGCGCGCGGCGGCCGATACAGCAGGCAACCTTGCGCACCATGGCCTAAGCGAAGTCGCCGCGTCGCGCGGTGAGTCGGCCTACGTCGTCGACTGCGGCGACTTTTACCTCGCATCGATCACCGAATGTCTCGGCACCAAGGCGCTGGTCGCCGATGCGGTGCGCGCGCTTCCAGGCATGGGCGCCGGCCGCACCTACTACGATCAGATCGCGCAGGACACGCTCGCGATGGCGATCAACGACATCATTACGGTCGGAGCGACGCCCGTTTCGGTGCACGCGTACTGGGCCGCCGGCGGCAGCGAATGGTTCGCCGATGAAGCGCGAGCGCGCGATCTGGTTGACGGATGGAAACGCGCCTGTGACCGCTGCGGGGTGGCATGGGGCGGTGGCGAAACGCCGGCGCTGGCCGGCGTCGTTAAGCGGGATCGCATCGATCTCGCAGCGTCATGCGTCGGCATCGTGCGACCGAAGTCGCGCCTGACACTGGGGGACGAGCTGGCCGATGGCGACGCAATCGTGCTGCTCGAATCGAGCGGAATCCACGCCAACGGCGTATCGCTCGCCCGCAAGGTGGCAGAGCAGTTGCCGGAGGGCTATGCGACGCGGCTTGCCGATGGCACGCAGTTCGGCGAGGCGCTGTTGTGTCCGACGCTGCTGTACTCGCCGGTCACCGAAGCGCTCGCCGCAGCGGGAATCGTTCCTCATTACTGCGTCAATATCACAGGACATGGATGGCGCAAGCTGATGCGGCATCCGAAGGCGTTTACCTATTGCCTCGACACGGTCCCGCCGGTGCCGGCCGTTCTCCGTTTCATTCAGCGGCAGGCGGGGATCGATGACCGCGAGGCCTACGGCAACCTGAACATGGGCGCCGGGTTCGCGCTGTTCGTGGCTGAAGAACATGTCGAACGAACTCTGAAAACCGCGGCGCAGTGCGGAGTACGTGCGTGGTTGGGGGGTGCCGTGAAGTCCGGACCCAAGCAGGTCGTCATCGAGCCACTGCCATTGACGTTCAGCAGTGGCGAGCTTCACGTACGAGCGTGACTTCTGGTGGAGCGTACCGCCTATGTCGCAACGAGCGTTCGCTTAACAACGCAGCAGCCGTGAGGTAAGGTCGGCAAGCGTGGTCGTCGACGACGGATCGATGACCGTCGCATCGTGCATCGAGCGCAGCCAGGTCATTTGTCTTTTCGCCAGCTGCCGGGAAGCGGCGATGCCGGCCGACCGGAATTCCTCGAGTGTGGTCTTGCCCTCGATGAAGCTCCACGCCTGACGGTAACCGACAGCGCGCATCGACGGCAGGTCGGGACTGAGATCCCGGCGGGCGCGAAGCGAGCGCACCTCGTCGACCAGCCCAACTTTCAGCATCGCGTCGAAGCGCTGTTCTATGCGCTGGTGCAATCGGGCGCGGTCTGACGGCAGCAGTGCGATCACGGTCAGGTTCAATACCGATGGTTTGTCCGCCTCGACCAGTGCTGACATCGGCATACCGCTGGCTTCGAAGACTTCGAGCGCGCGCTGAATGCGCTGGCTATCGTTCGGCTTCAGCCGCGCGGCGGTCGTTGAATCGACTTTCGAAAGTCGCGAATGCAGCGCGGGCCAACCGAGCTCTCGTGCTTCAGCTTCTATTCGTGCGCGCACCCTCGGATCGGCGGACGGCAGATCCGATAACCCTTCGCGCAATGCCTTCGCATACAACATCGTTCCGCCAACCAGCAACGGCAACTTGCCGCGACCGCGAATCTCTCGAATTGCGACTGTCGCATCGCGCACGAAGTCGGCGGTCGAGTACGGATCGGCCGGATCGCGGATGTCGATCAGGTGGTGCGGAACGGCCGCACGCTCGGCTGCGCTCGGTTTCGCAGTGCCGACATCCATGCCGCGATAGACCTGCGCCGAATCGACCGATACGATTTCGAGCGGCATCTGCTCCGCAAGCTGCATGGCGAGCGCGCTCTTGCCGCTTGCCGTGGGGCCGAGCAGCAGGACTGCGTCAACCATGAACTGAGATATCGCCGTCGCTGCGCACCAGCGTGAATGCGATCGCGGCCGATGCAAGTCCACACGCGCAGATCGTTAATGTCAGCGGATAGACGGTGCCGTTGTAGCTCGCGCCGATCCGGATTCCCAGGCAGGTCGCCACCAGCATCATCGTGACGCCGAGCAAAGCGGCTGCGGCACCGGCCGCGTGCGCAAACGGTGCGACTGCGCCGGATTGGACGGGCGGTTGGATCAGGCCGTGCGACAGACCGATGAAGAACATCGGTACTCCGATCGCGGCCGGCAGATGAACTCCGGCCAGCGCGAGCGTGGCCATCGTGGTGCCCGCCGCTGCCTGCAGCGTGGCGCCCGCGTACACGGTGCGTTGAATGCCATGCACCGCCAGCAGGCGGCGGCAGACCAGGGTGCCGATCACATAGCCAAGGACCATCGCCGAGAACCAGAGCGCAAAGCCGATCGGCGTCTGGCCCAGAACGTCGATCAACACGAACGACGAACCCGACAGAAAAGCGAACAAGCCGCCGTAGGTCGCTGCCGCCGCCAGTGAGTAGGCGCGGAACGTGGCCGATCGCGCCACATTCGCATAGGTGCGCAGCATCGGGGCGAGTTTCAGGGCATTTAGATTGCGGCGCGTGTTTGTCTCCCTGAGACTGAGCGCGGCAAAGCACGCGAGCACCAGCGAGAACGCTGCCAGCGCCGCGAACGACGAACGCCAGCCGAAGCGCACATAGAGAACTGCACCCACCAGCGGGCCGATCAGCGGCGCAAGGCTCATCAGCGTGGCGGCGCTGGCAATCATCCGCGCGCCCTCGGTCGGCGCGTAAAGATCGCGAACGAATCCGCGTGTGCCGACCAGACAGGTACAGGCACCGACCGCCTGCAGCACGCGGGCGATCATCAACACCTCGAGCGAGGAAGCCAGCATCGCCAGCACGCTGGCGGCGAAGTACGAGAACGCGCCGGCGACGACGACCGGGTAACGGCCGAAGCGGTCGGACAGCGGCCCTGCGACAAGCTGCCAGGCACCGAACGCTGCGATGAACATCCACAGCGTCGATTGCACCGAGGCCACACTCGCATTGAAATGCGCGGCGATGCCGGGCAGGGTGGACAAATACAGGTCGGTCGATGCCGGCTGCAGCATCGACAGTCCTGCCGTCAGCAGCAGAATCGTGGTGCCGGTCAGGCCCGCCGCGGCAAGTCGTGCGCCGGCTCCCGGCGCGTCGA
>JBGTEW010000127.1:0-17601 GCA_041747615.1 Burkholderiaceae bacterium
GGCCGCCTCGACACCGATGGCTGCGCAGCCGTCGATCAGATCGGTCAACCCGGCGCGCGCGCGCGCGACCACAGGTGTGCCGCACGCCAGCGCTTCCAGCGCCGCCAGGCCAAAAGTCTCCTGATCGCCGGCATGCACGAACACATCTGCGCTGGCCAATGCGCGCGCCAGCTCAGAGGTATCTGATCGGTACGGAACAACGCGCACTCGCGCACCGTGCGGCGCACGCGGACCGTCACCAATCGCAATCAACCGATACGGAGGGCCGAGTCGGTCAACCGCCCCGGCCAGCTGATCCAGATTCTTCTCCGGCGCGAAACGTCCCGCGTACACCAGCAGGACGTCGGCGTCAGAGCAACCGAGTTCACGCCGCCAGCTGTCGTCGCGCAGCCCGGGATGAAACAGCCGGCAGTCGACGCCGAGAGGCTGCTGGATCACGTTGGCGAGCCCTAGATCGAGCAACGCCTCTGCCGACCATCGGCTGGCTGCGAACACGGCGTCAAACTGGCGATACAGGTGGTGCAAGTATCGGCGCACGGCGGGGCGCAGCGCGCGCGTCAATCGATGATCGGCCAGCGCATCGAGATTCGAGTGATAAAACGCAGCGACCGGCACCCCGAGATGCTGTCCGGCATCGAGCGCGGACCACGCAAATCGATACGGATCGCCGATTTCGATCAGGTCCGGGCGTTGCCGGACAATGGCGCGGGTCGCGGCGGCGCGGCGCAATGGAAAGCGATACCCACCGGAAAACGGCAGCGGCATTGCGCCGATCCCAACCGTCTCCGGTGTGGACGGCCCAGGCGCAATGATCGTATGGCGCCAGTGCGTTTGCTGATTAAGCCACGCGCGCTTGCCACGCAGGTAGCGCGCCACTCCGCCCCCGCTCGAGCTCCAGAACATTGTGATGTCAAGCAGATGCGGGCCCCCTCGCCTGCGAGGGCCACCGGTCGCGAGTTCCGCAGGTTCCTCCATTTTTTGCTGTGACCTTAACAAGGGTTTGTGACGCGGTTGTAATTAAAGCAAATAAAGCAAAACCAATGCCGAACGGTGTCCAGGCATGAAATCTGCCGGATTCGAGGTTCCCTCATTCCGCAATTTGGAGAAGCCTGATGGATCGCGATGACGTAGTCGAAACACTGAATGACTTGATCGAAACGAGCAAGGACGGCGAATACGGCTTTCAACAGTGCGCCGAGCATGCAAAATCCGCCAGCCTGAAAACCGTGTTTACGCAACGGGCGAGCGAGTGCCGGCAGGCAGCCCAGGAGCTTCAGACCCTCGCTTCGAATTTCGGCGGCAAGCCGGACACCGGAGGAACGGCCGGCGGGGCAATGCATCGCGGCTGGATTGCAATTCGCGGCGCCGTTGCCTTTGATGACGATCAGGCCATGCTGAACGAGTGCGAGCGCGGTGAAGATATTGCACTCAACCGCTACCGCAAGGCGCTCGATGAGAATCTGCCGCCTGAAGTCGAGCAGGTCGTCCGCCGTCAATATGAAGGCGTTCGCCGCAATCACGATCAGGTCAAAGCGCTGCGCGACAGCTTCAAGACTACGGCGTGACACGCTCAGAAGCACTTACGAGTAACCAAGGAACGTTCGATGCGAAACTCCGATAGCCGCCGGTGGCTGCCGCTGGTCGCGGCCGTCGCCGCGGCGTTATCGGTCGCCGCGTGCAGCGATAGGGCTGAACGCCCTTCCGCGATAACGACCAGCCCACCCACGGTGACGCCGCCGAGCAACACCGCGGCGCCTGCTACGGGAACCGCCACTGAATCTGTAACGGCCACAACGAGTGCGCCGACAGCCGCGCCGGGGGCCATTTTGGCTGCGGCTGATCGGGAATTCTTCACACTGGCCGCCGGCTCCGACGTGCTCGAGATCGAGACGGGACAACTGGCGTTGGACAAATCAAAAAACGAGTATGTGCGCACGTTTGCGCAGACAATGGTTGACGAGCACACCAAGGCGGCCGAAGGCTTGCGTCAAGCTGCGGCGCGCGTCGGAGTGACACCGTCAACGACGATGACTCCACCGCATGTCGCCCATCTCGAGCGGTTGCGCGCGTTGAGCGGCACAGAATTCGATCGCGAATATGCGGCACAAATTGCCGTGGCCGGTCATCAGGAAGCAGTGGGCTTGTTCGAGCGCGCCGCGCGCGAAGCGGCCAACGCCGACGTGCGTGCCTTTGCCGAAGGCGGGCTCCCGGGCAAACGCCAGCATCTGGAACTGGGGCAGGCCCTGGCGAAAGACGTAGGTGTCTCGGCAGAACGACTACGGACAGCCAATGCGCCACCGGATCTCAGCCGCCTGTCGGCGGCGATTCCTGACAAAGCTGGCGACAGCGCAGCGGCGCCTCCGCCCGATGCGTCCGTTACACCCGCGAAAAAATAGTCTTCGCGATGGCGGGGCGAGACATCGTTTCCCTGCTGGCGTAAAGTGATTGCTCAACTACCGGGAGACAACGATGTGTCTGCAACGACGAGTTATGCGTGCGGCATCGCCAGTGGTGCTGGCGGTGGCGTTTCTTTCGACGCTGTCATTGGCGAGCTGCAGCGATCGCAGGGACGCTCCGGTAGCAGCACCCACGCCGTCGGCTCCGGCAACGCCACCGGTAAGCGCGCCCCCGGTGTCGACTCCAGCACCGGCGTCTGATGCTCCGGTCGTGGCTCCCGGCACTGGGACCGACGTCACGAAAAAAGGCACCAGCACGGGCATGATTGGTGGTGAGGCCGGTACCGTGGCGTCGAGTGGCAAGCCTGGCACCGGGACCGATGCCGGAGCAGGCACTGGTGCTGCGCAGTCAAGCGGCGCGAAGACCACCGACAAGAAGTGATTTCTACCGCTGGCCGATCATTGCTTCAGGTCGGACCCAGCGGTCAAAGTCGTCCGCGCTGACATAACCAAACGCCAGCGCCGCATCGCGCAGCGTCGTGCCTTCTTTATGCGCGCGCTGCGCGATTTGCGCGGCCCGGTCATACCCAATGTGTGGCGCCAGCGCGGTGACCAGCATCAGCGAACGCCCGACCATTTCAGCAATTCGGTCGGTGCGTGCGGTAATACCAGCCGCGCAGAAGCGGTCGAAGCTGGCCATTGCATCGGCCAGTAGTCGCACACTCGACAACGAGTCGTGAGCCATTACCGGCCGGCACACGTTCAGCTCGAAATTTCCGGAAGCACCGGCAAAGCCGATCGTCACGTCGTGTCCGAATACCTGGATGCAGACCATGATCAGCGCTTCACTTTGCGTCGGATTGACCTTGCCCGGCATGATCGAGCTGCCCGGTTCGTTCTCCGGCAGTGCGATCTCTCCGATGCCGGAACGCGGACCGCTGGCGAGCAGGCGCACGTCATTGGCGATTTTCAACAGTGCTGCGGCAAGCGTTTTCAGCGCGCCGTGAGCGAAAACCAGCGGATCGCTGGACGCAACCGCCGCGAACTTGTTGGATGCGGCGACAAAGGACAGTCTGGTGGCGACCGCAATGTGCGCAGCGACGCGCTCGCCGAATTCGCGGTGCGTCGCGATACCGGTGCCGACGGCAGTGCCGCCGATAGCCAGTGGCAGCAGCGCATCGATGCCTTGCTGAACAGCGCTGTGCGCGAAGTCGAGCTGCGCCACGTAACCTGAGAACTCTTGTCCGAGCGTCAGCGGAGTGGCGTCCTGCAGGTGCGTTCGGCCGATCTTGACGATTCCGGCGAACTCGTCTGCCTTCGACGCGAGCGTGGCTCGCAAGCCTTGTAATGCCGGCAACAGCCGTTCGCTCGCCGACGTGGCAACGGCGATGTTAATGGCGGTCGGAAAGACGTCATTGGTTGATTGTCCGCGGTTGACGTCGTCGTTCGGATGCACCGCGCGACCGATCCCGCGCTGCCGGCCAAGCAGTTCGGAGGCGCGGTTGGCCAGCACCTCGTTGATATTCATGTTGGTCTGTGTACCGGAACCGCTCTGCCATAGCGAGAGTGGAAACTGATCCGGATGCTGGCCGGCCAGCACTTCGTCGGCGGCGGCAACGATCGCCGCGGCATGCGAAGCCTCGATCAGGCCGAGCTCCGAGTTCACCAGGGCCGCTGCCCGCTTGACCAGAACAAGCGCGCGTATCAATTCGCGCGGCATGCGCTCGTCCGAAATTGCAAAGTGGTGCAGCGCACGCTGCGTCTGTGCGCCCCATAGGCGATCGGCAGCGACCTCGATGTCGCCAAACGTGTCGTGTTCGACGCGGAATTCGGATCTCGGTTCGCTCATTGCGCGTGTGGGGTGGCTGAAGCATTGTGAGGGGAGGCCGCTCGCCCCGCAAGCGGCATGCGCATTGCTCGCTTGCTCCGACGATGACGTGACCCTATGAACAACGAGATCCGATGAAAAACGAAACCCCGGTAGAACTGTTGCAGTTGCTGCTCGACGCGTGCCGTGATGTGAACGAGGGTGCGTCACGCCTGGCCGACAGCATCGAATCGGAGCCACTGCAAGCGTTCCTGCGGCAGCGTGCGATCCAGTACCAGCAGGCGGCCGATGAAATCCGTTCGATGCTGCATGGCGAAACTCAGGCCGCTGCAGCAGCGTCTTCGGTGTCGACGCCGCCGTTGGGCGACGCCGACGACATCGTCGCGAGCTGGGAGCGCGCCGAAGGCGTCACGCTAATACGATTTCGCGATGTTTACGACGCAGAACTGCCTTCGCCGTTGGCAGAACCGATTAAGCGCCACTTCGAAACGGCCCTGCAAGGGATGCAACAGTTGCGTGGACTGCAGTCGAAACAGCGCTGATCGGCCCGAAGAACATCCTGGATGCAGCGAGCCGGCATATCTGGCGTACCCATCACCCAGGCGCAGCTCGAGGGGGGATTCGCGTCCCGGCAGTGCAGTGGTGGGCACCCGGGAATGGTCGCACACCGACTGCGACGACCGCCGCGCGCCTGATGTGGTTGGTGAGTGGCGATCCCGCGCGGCATCCTAGCCGGCGGATCGGCGCAATTCAGTCGAGGGTCGGACCGCGCCCGCGAGCGCTCGCTCGAGCTCGATCGGCGACAGCGGCTTCGTCAGATGCGCGTTGCAGCCGGCCGCAAGAGAACGCTCTCGATCCTGTTCCTGGCCGAAACCCGAGAGTGCGACGATGTAAATCGGCCTACCCCACTCGGTAGCGCGCAGGCGCCGTGTAGCTTCATGGCCATTCATTTTTGGCATGCTCACATCCAGCAGCATCACCTCGGGCCGAAACTGCTCGGCGAGTTGCAACGCCTGCGTTCCGTCGTGGCCTATCGCGACCTCGTGCCCCGCGAAGCGCAGTAACTCTGCCAGCGACTCGGCGGCGTCGCGATTGTCATCGACGACCAGAACCCGGCGTGCAGTGCCAGAAACGTTCGACGCCGCCGCGGTGTCGGTCGATGGTCTGTCGCCTTCAGGAGCCAGCGCTTGCTGACGCGGCAGCCTGACGATGAACTCGGCACCTTTGCCAACACCCGCACTTCGCGCTTCGATGTTTCCTCCGTGCAGCGTGATAAGCGCCTGCGCCAGCGGCAGCCCGACACCCAGGCCGGCGTCGCCCTCGCCCGGGGGGGAGCCTGCTTGCGAGAACATCGTGAAGATCGAATCGAGTGCATCCGGCGCAATGCCGGCTCCTTCATCGCTGACGCGAATCTGAACTTCCTCTTCGTCGGCATCGACGGTCAACGCGATGCGACCGAGCGGCGGCGTATAACGGGCCGCGTTGGTCAGCAGATTCGTCACCACCTGCCCGATGCGCGCAGGATCGCATACGAGCATCAGCGGTTCCGGCGTAACGTTGACAACGACGTTCTGGCGGCGCTCGGCGATCAGTGGACGCGTGACCTCGAGCGCCGTATCGATGACGGCTTGCAGCGAGACCCGCTCGTGGCGCAGGGTGAGTTTGCCGGAGGTGATGCGCCCGACGTCGAGCAGATCGTCGATGAGCCGTACCATCATGGCGACCTGGCGATCGAGCACATCGCGTGCGTACCCGATTGTCTGAGCGCTGTGCGGTGCTGTGCGAATCAACTGCAACGCGCTGCGGATCGGTGCCAGCGGATTGCGCAATTCATGCGCGAGTACCGCCAGGAATTCGTTCTTGCGGCGGTCGGCATCGCGCAGCGATCGTTCGGCCTGCTGCAGATCCGCGAGGCTGGAATGCAACTGGCTCTCGCTTCGGCGGCGCTCGGTTGTATCGAGCATCGTGCCGATACACCGGACTGCCTTATCGTTGTGACCCTCAACGAGGAAGAACGAACGGCCGCGAGCGGCAACGGTTCGCTCGCGGCCGTCGGTATGGACGATCCGCATTTCGAACGAAAACTCGCCGCTGCCGGCAGTGTCGCGTGAGCGGTTAATGGCACTGATGACGCGGCCCCGGTCGTCCGGATGAATCGCCAGGCGCGCCTTGCGGTAGGTCACCGGTTCATCCGCTGAAAAACCAAATATCGAACGGCAGCGATCGGACCAGGTCATGCGCCGGCTGGCCAGCTCAATCTCGAAAACGCCAAGCCCCGTCGATTCGAGCGCCAGCCGCAACTGCTCTTCGCGATCGCGCAGCGCTTCTTCGGCCCGCATCTGACCGTCAATATCGGCTACCACACCGAACCAGCGAGGCGCTGCGTCGCCGTCGGCCCACACAGGGCGCGCCCGCGCTATAAACCAGCGATAAGAACCATCGACACCGCGCAGCCGATGCCGCGCTTCATAGGGAGTCGCGCTCGCCAGCGCCACTTGCCACGTATCCCGTACCCGGCGCAAATCGTCCGGATGAACGGCATCGGCTGCCGAGTGCTGTACGTCGCCCTCAGGGGAGCGGGGAATGCCGGTGTACTCGGACCAGCGTCGATTGGCGTAAACGATGGTGCCGGCCGCATCGGTCGCGAACATAATGTCGGGTAGCGACTCCGCCAGTTCGCGAAAGCGCGCTTCGCTCTTGACCACTTGCTGCTCGATCGCGTGCCGTTCGGCAATTTCCCTTTGCAGAGCCAGTTGCCGCCGCTCCGCGCGGCGGCGAGCCCGATGCAGCTCTTCGGCCAGCACAGACGCGACGATGCCGACGAGCGCCAGCAGTGCGAATGACACGGTCGACTCAAACGTAAATATTGCACTGCCGACCTTCGAGCTCGTGTCCAGTGAGATCAGCAGGCACAGTGCGGTCGCCAGCAACCCGGCCCAGAAGCCGCAGTAGGCCGCACTTGCCAGAATGGCGAGGACGAGGACCAGTTCCGGCGCCGAAGTTCCGAATGCCGGCAGCACCAGCCCGTATTGCAGCAGCGCAGCCATCGTCGTCGTGATGCCGACGACCGCCAGCGCCTTGACTGCGTTGACCATGCCCTCGTGCTTCATGCGCTCATCATTTGATTACGTGATTGCAATTGAAGAATAGGGCGTCGTGCGCATGGTGGTAACTCAGTAATACGGGGATAACGCGGCTTTAGATTCAAGCCATCGGGCATGCGCCGTGCTGACGATGCACAGCTCGCAAGGTCGACCGCACTTTCCGCGGAAAGCGTTGACCGCAATCCACTTCACTGCAACATCGGAGGTTCCAGATGGAAACATCACGCGGCGAACAAGCCGACGACGCGATGACAGAATGCATCGCCGCCTGCAACGAATGCAATCGAATCTGCATGCAGCATATCGAGCATTGCCTGACGCTCGGCGGAGCTCATGCCGAACCAGGCCACATTTCCATGCTGCTGGGTTGCGCCAGCGTATGCCGCACCTCCGGTGAATTAATGTCGCTCAACTCGGAATGGCATCCAACGATGTGCGATCTCTGCGCGCAGGTATGTGAGGAGTGCGCAGACCACTGCGAGGAACTGGGCGACATGGAAGATTGCGTCGCGGCTTGCCGGGATTGCGCAGAGGCATGCCGGGAGATGCTCGGGGATCAGGCCGAAGAAGACGAGGAAGAGCCGCAGGTTGAGCTGGTGACCAACGACCGTATCAATTAGAAACCGCTACAGCCGCGGCAGCGTTAACTGGATACACGGGCGCGTTGCATCGGCTCCCACTTCCAGCTCGCCTTGATGAAGTTCTGCCACCAGAGTACTGATGCGCAGTTCGAGCAAGGCGGCGTCCGACCACTCGGGCTCAAGCGCGCGTCCCGAAAACGACAGCACATACCTGGCGCGATCGAGCTGCGACTCGATGTCCACCGTCGATGCTTCGCGTGAGCGGCGCGTCAAGATACACAGCAATCGATAAATCAGCCGTTCCAGCCGGGGCGGGTCGCCATTGACCGCTACACCTGCCGCGCACAGTTTCGGTTGAATCGATACGCCATGCAGGCTCAGCGCACCGGCCATTCGCTCGATTGCCTGCGTCACCAAGTCATCCATCGCGACGACGGTGGCTTGAAGCTGCAAGATCCCGAGGACGGCGCGAGCGTCATCTACGAACTCTTCCAACAGCCGGGTCTGGTCGCGCGAATTACGGGCGATGACTTCAGCAACATGTTTGACACGGTCTGAGTCGAGCCCCCCTTTTTGCAGCAGATGTGTCCAGCCGAGGATTGTGTTCAACGGCGTCCGCAGGTCATGGTTGAAGCGGCTGAGCAGTACGCTCAGCAGCTCCAGGCGACCGCTGGCATCGAGTCCGGCCAGCCAGCGTCTGCCGCAGCGCGCGTCGGTGTCGGTCAGAACAGCTGTGTCCATCGGCGCTTGCGCGTGCGAACCTGCCCGTAGAACGGAAAGCCGATGGATGCAAGTTTCATTCCCGCACTAGGGCTTGCGCCTTTGCGGTTATCGGCCGTTGGGCATGGTGCTTGCGGCGTTATCGGTAGGTGTGAGCAATAGCTCATCAGACCAATGAGCCGTTCGCACTGTTCTATTTAAAAGGAGCGCATCATGACGAAGCAAAATCAGCAGCATCCGCAACAGAACGACCAGAAACAGCAAAATCCCAACAAGGGTAACAATCCCGACCAGCAGGGCGAACAGAAGCCTCTGGGGCAACCCGGCAATCAACCGGGCTCGCAGGGTCAGCCTGGCGCGCGTCAACCGGACCGTGGCTTGGGCGGCAAACAGTCACCCGGCGAATCGGGATCAGGGTCACAGCAAGGCAAAACGGCGAACCAGCACGGGTTTTCTTCGGATCAGGATGACCAGTCACCCGCGATGAACGAAGTCAACGAAACTGACAAAAACTCGAGCGAGAAGCTACGCAAGGGTGCACTGGACGCCCAATATGGAACCGATAGTTCTTCTAAGGTCGACCAACAGTCAAACCGGCCACAAGGCTCGAGTACAGGTGCCGACCGCGACACGCTGAGCGGCTCACGCAACAAGGGCGGCTAAGAGAAAACGGGCAAGAGGAAAAAGGGGAGCTTGCTCCCCTTTTTCTCGTTCACTTAAAAACTGCCAGTAGAGCGAGCCTCGGCTGCCGGCCAGCCGTCTTCAGTTGTTTCACGTTCGAACCCGGACAGACGCTTGTTTTCCGACTGAGCCAAGTCATTCGAATCTTGACTGTGGCGCACAGCGCGCGAAACCACGTAAGCGAGGCCGCCAAGCAAAGCAGCGCGAATTAGTATCGACATTTGATCTCCTGGATTGAAATGAGTGTGCTCTTATCGAGCAAGGCGCATGCCCCGACTCAGCTGGCAGGGGCAGATTGCGCGGTGTGCGTGGTGAAAGCCAATGCGGTGGTGTCAAACCCCTGAGCACGTGCCTTGTCGATGAAATCGCGACGCATAGGATCGCCCATCGCGGGCTGGCGGGCGAGCAGCCACAGATGCTTGCGATTGGCGGTGCCGACAAGCGCAGTGCTGTAATCGTCGGCGACGTCGATGATCGTGTAATCCGACCACACGAACGGCAGAAAATCCAGCGAAGATGGCCAGTATGAAATTTTGAAACGCGCTTGAGTTGCATCGTCCGCCAGTCGAGCGTGCCCGGTCGAACGCTTAACGCTGCCATCTGCACGTCGGCACAGACTTAGCAGACGCAGTCCGTAGTCCGTGCGTGCGTACGTTGCACGTGTGTCGGACACGCACTCCTTGTCCAGCGGGTCGGGCAGATGTGCAATCTCAAACCAACTGCCCGTGAATCGATCAAGATCAACATGCGCGGCGCTGGCGAGCGCTTTCTTGGCATTCTTTGCGAGCATCGCTGCAACCAGCGCGCTCACCGCAGTGACTGCCTGCGGCCCGAGCGCCGAAACATACGGACCATAGGCGCGCATCCAGCCACCGAAACCCTTGCCCCGCTGGCGATCGCGCGGAACCTTGCGGCGCGCCTTCAGTATCTGTCGCAGCAGCAGTGCGGCGCCGGCTGCGCCCATTATTGTCGGCGCCTTGGAACGCCAGTATCCGCGCAGAGCGCGACTGGCAGCGGCTGCTCGCTCGTCGGCCGCGTACACGCCGCGCTCGGCAGCCTCAATGTCGCTCTTAAGCGAATCAAGCGCGACCATAGTCCACCTTCTGTGATTCTTTATTCGACAGCGTGCGACGAGTCGCCGCGAACGTAAGGTTATCCACCATGGCGCGAATTCTGCGCAGCAGGAAAAACACCGCGAGGGCGTGCAGCGCAATTGCGCTTGCTACTGCCACCACCCACGGAACGCCGACCGCGACGGCGCCGACGATCAAAGCACCGATCAGAATCAGCCAGGCAGTAATCCCCAGCAATGCAGCTCCGACAGCCATCGCGAGCATGTATGCCGCCGACCACGCTGCACGCTTGGCTTCCAGTTCGAACAAATAGAAACGGGCGTTGAAAGCTGCGCGAATGTCTTCGACGAACTGCGACACACTGGGTTTTGGCGCGTCCGCTGACGGCTCGCGCGGACGCCGGTTTTGTTGCCGCGCCGATGCAGCCGTTGCGCCGCCGGGCGCAACGGGGTCATGAGCGATATCCACGGGAAAGAGTCGGTTAGCGCGACAAGCGGCCGATCAACAAGCCGGCGACCAGCGCAATACCAACCACCGCCAACGGATGCGCGCGGATCTGGTCGCGTGCCGATTCGGCCCACTCTTCTTCCATGGCCATGAAATCGTCATACTTGGCGTACAACGTACTTTGCGCATCGCTGGCAGCCGCCCGTGCACGGTCTACCATCGGCGCGGCCTTGGCCGCCACGCGATCCACTGTGTCATGCGCTCCCTGCGCGACACGATCCACCGTGGTGTGAGCGCGATCAGCTGCCTGACCGGCTTTACCGACGTTGCCCGTGGTGCCGCCCATGCCGCCGATGTTGGGGGAAGTTGTTTCCATTTCTGCTCCTCAGTTGATTTTCTTGAAAAGAGCCAGCACCGGGTACCGCGGCAGCTGGCTCGAACGATTATTTGCGATATGGCTTAACGAACTGCGCCGCGCCGGAACAAGTTAACGATCGCAAGGAGGATAACTGCGCCGATCAGCGAGACGACCAAGGCGCCGAAGCTGAAGGCATCCTGGTTGATTGAAGGAACACCAAGCATCGGCGAAATCAGCCAACCGCCCAGCGCCGCACCGATGATACCCACGACGATGTTCAAGAAGATCCCCTGTTGCGCATCGGTTCGCATGATCAGACTGGCCAGCCAGCCAACGACGCCTCCGACGATGAGCCAAATGATGAAATTGATCATTCCGTTTTCCTCGAGTTGGTTGGTGATGAGACCGTTGTAAGCAGGGCGCGCGAGAACCAGTTCGACCCTGACACATTGATGGATGCAGCAATCCTCGTGCCTGTTTTGGCACATTCCACGATGGCATGCAACGTGCTTTATCAGTCCCCGTGGCAATCGGCAAGTCGATAACCAAGGAGCAAACAATGAAAGCACGTGGACGCAGCGCGCGAGTGTCGAAGTCGCATCCTAGCGCCAGCGAATTTACGCTTGCGCGGCTCGGCAAGGGCTGTTGGGTTGTCGGTTATCAGGGCCGCATGATTGCGGGCGCGGTGTTGAGTTCGTTGCCTGCTGCTGCCGCGTACGCTGCAGATCTGGCACACGCGTTTGGACGCCACAATTTTCTGCTTACTGTGGTTGAAGCGGGACGTCAGGTCGTCTGAATCGTCAATTCGGCGGGGGCGCCTAAGCGTCCCGCCGCTAACCTTCCCCCTCCTTTCCTCAATCGGTAGCGGACCGCAACTGCGGTATCGTTACCTTCTGTGCTGCATGCGTATCCGCGGCACGAACAAGGGGAAGGGTCAATGGGTCACGCACTGATCGTCGACGACGATCCGGACACAGCAGAGATGCTGGCGGAACTGGTTGCGAGTCAAGGATTTACCGCAGCGACTGCACGCACGATGCGCGACGCGCGCCGGCAACTCGCCACCAGCGTGCCGGATGTGATTTTCCTCGACCTCGTGCTACCGGATGGCAAGGGCATCGAATTGTTCGAGGACAGAAAAGCGCTGGCTGACACCCAGGTAGTGTTAATCACGGGTCACGCCAGCCTTGAGACCTCGATTGAGGCACTGCGGCTGGGAGCGGCGGACTATCTGATCAAGCCAATCAATCCGGCGCAAGTGCAGGGAATTCTGGAGCGCGTGATACGGCCCGGCGAGTTGCAGGCCGAGATCACCGATCTGGCCCGGGAACTCGATCGCAGTGGGCGCTTTGGAGACATGTGGGGGGGCTCGCCGGCCATGAAGCGCGTGTACGAGCAGGTGTCGCGCGTGGCAGCGACCGCCGTCACCGTGCTGGTGCAGGGCGAGAGCGGTACCGGCAAGGAACTGGTAGCCCAGACCATTCATTCGCTGAGCCGTCGGCGCAGCCGGCCGTTTCTGGCGATCAATTGCGGCGCGATTTCACCTCACCTGATGGAAAGCGAGATCTTCGGCCACGAGAAAGGGAGTTTCACGGGTGCCAACCGGCAGCATCAGGGGTTCTTTGAGCGCGCTCACGGGGGCACCCTGTTTCTGGACGAGGTTACCGAGATGCCGCCCGATCTTCAGGTCAAGCTCTTGCGAGTGCTTGAAACCGGCACGTTCAATCGAGTCGGGTCGACTGAAACGCAGCGCGCGGACGTTCGCGTGCTGGGAGCCACCAATCGCGTGCCGGAGAGCGCGGTGGCCGAGGGAAAGCTGCGCGAAGATTTGCTATACCGGTTGAACGTGTTTCCGATTCGGCTACCGCCTCTGCGTGAGCGCAAGGAAGACATCGCGCTGCTTGCCGACCACTTTCTCGCCGAGATCTGCAAAGACGAGGGCAAGGAGAAGCGGCTCAGCCAGACTGCGTACGAGCGGATGAACGAATACGACTGGCCCGGCAATGTGCGTGAACTGCGTAACGTCGTGCAGCGTGCGTTTGTGATGGCTTCCGGCGCCACGATTACTGACGAATGGCTGGAGCTGGGGGCAGGACGTGCGGGGCAGCGCGGGTCCGGCGAGTTGCTGACGGTTCGCGTCGGCACGACACTGGCGGAAGCCGAGCGCTCGCTGATCTTTGCGACGCTGGAACACTTCGACGGACACAAGGAGCGCACTGCTGCGGCTCTCGGGGTCAGCCTGAAGACTCTTTATAACCGGCTTAAAGAGTACGGTAGCGACGGCGTGCCCGCGAACGCCAAAGAGCGCAGCGCCGCCTAATTTTCTCTGAGCAATCGTTCGACGGCAACAGGCACGCCGCTTGCCGTGTCTGATTGCCTCCTTACCACGGCACTGCCGATCGGTGAGGGCAAGGGCCCGCGACATGTAAACAGGGCTCATAACCAACTTTTATCAGAGAGGAGCCAACATGTATCAATTCGCACGTCACACGTTGACGACAGTAATGGTGACGACTATGGCCGCCGTCGCTCTTGGCGCATGCACGCGCGACGAGCGTAAGGAAGTGCGGACGGAGGCAAAACAGGCCACCAACACTGCTGCCAGCGTGGTTGACAATGCTGCGCTGACCACCAAGGTCAAGACCGCATTGCTCGCAGACGACCAGGTCAAGGGAACGCAGATCAACGTCGATTCCAGCGACGGCATCGTCAAGTTGACAGGAACTGTGGACACCCCAGGGCAGGTGTCACGAGCAGTCGAGGTTGCCAAGGGTGTGCAAGGCGTGCAGCGCGTCGAGAACAATTTGACCGCGAGCGCGAATGCTGCCCCGGGCCTGGTGCCGGGTACGCAGCCGCCGGGCACCGCCCCGGCTGCCACGCCAATGCCGAACAGCACGACACCGCCGGCAACCGCGACGGACATGAAAAAGCCGTAACAATGCCGACTGAACATGGCTGCGTAAAGCAGCCATGTTTTATTTTGTTGATTGAAGGAGGGAGTGGATGACTACCGACCGCGCAAACGACAAGGGTGAAGTTCAGGGCGAAGGCGACTACAAGGCAGGGCGCCGATACAACGAGGCCACGCGGGAGTTCGTCAGCGACAACGACGTTTCAAAAGCGGCGCGCGAAGCAGCGCCGGAGAGCGCTGACGAGCAGCAGCAAATGGAGCGTGCCGAACAGCAAGGGAGGCAGCGCGCGAAGGACGAAGATCCGATGCTCGACAACCCTGAGGCTATCGACAAGAGCGGGCAGAAGTAATCAAGTCCGAGGATCCCCGTGGTCGCAAGCTGCAATCACCGTAGCGAAGCGTTTCCCTCCTCCTTGACGACTGATTTACCCACCTTCTACTGCCATTACTCTTCCGTTTTGATGGCACTGTTGCCGACTGCGAGCATCAGACCGGCAGCATGACGCGAACAGGAAGAGCACCATGAGCAAGGCTTTCGTCAGAGAAAGCAGCGACAACGAATTCGACGACCAGGCCGATGAAGAGTTGGAAGTTCCGCAGATTGCGGGCCTCCGAAACTACATCACGCCCGCCGGTTACCAGCGGCTGAAAGAAGAACTGCTCCAGTTGTTGAACGTGGAGCGTCCAGAGGTCGTGCGCACCGTGTCGTGGGCCGCATCCAATGGTGATCGCTCGGAAAACGGGGACTACATTTACGGCAAGAAGCGGCTGCGCGAGATCGACAAGCGTATCCGCTTTCTGACAAAGCGACTGGATGTCGCGGAAATCGTCGACCCGGCTGGACGCGAAACGACCGACCAGATCTTCTTCGGTGCGACCGTCGTTTACACGACGACAGACGATGCCGAAAATCGGGTCACGATCGTCGGCACCGACGAAGTCGATCCGGCGCGTGGCTATGTGAGCTGGATTTCTCCGATCGCGAGCGCTTTGCTGAAGGCACGCGTCGGCGACCAGGTCATGCTGCACACGCCGGCAGGCGTCCAAACGCTGGAAATTTTGGACGTGAGCTACGCAGGATCCTGAGCGTGAATCCGGTGGCTGGTGACGCCAGCTCTGGGACGCACGATCTGTTGAACGTTCTTCACCCGGCGTAGCGCGCGTATCACGCGCGCCAGATGGGCGCGGTCGTGCACCTGGATCCTGAAGTGGATCAACGCCAGCCTCGCGTCCTCGTCCTCCAGATGCACATTCAGGATGTTCGACTCTGCGTCTGCGATTGCGACCGCAATGCGCCCTAGCACCCCTCGCTCATTCAGCGCACTGACATCGATGGCAACCGTGAAGTGACTGGCCGGATCCTTGGCCCACTGCAGCTCGATCCAGCGATCTGGATCGGCCCGGCGTGAGCGCTGTGCGTGCAGACAGTCGGCCTGATGCACTGCGAGCCCCTGACCTTTGCGAATATGGCCGACGATCGGGTCGTCGGGGATCGGATGGCAGCAGCTGGCCATCTGTACAGCCATGCCCTCAGTGCCTCGCACGACGACCGGGACCTGCGTCGCCTGCGTGGGACTGACGCTTTGCGTATCCTCGGGGCCGGCTGCACCTAGCGCAAGCTGGCGCGCAACCACTGCGGGCAATTTGCGGCCGAGGCCAATGTCGGCCAGCAAATCCTGGCGTGATGGCGTGTCGGATTGTTTCAACACGTCATCCCATTGCTGGTCTCGCACATCGGCAAGCGACAGATTAAATTGCTGCGCGGCCTGCGCCAGCAATCGTTCGCCCAATTCGACGGACTCGTCGAACTTCATCGTTCGCAGAAAGTGGCGGATCTCCGATCGCGCCTTGCCCGTCTTTACGAAGGAAAGCCATGCAGGATTGGGCCGCGCCTCCGGCCCCGTCACGATCTCGACCATATCGCCGTTTTTCAACTGCGTGCGCAGCGGCTGAATTTCGTTGTTGATGCGCGCGGCCACTGTCTTGTTGCCGACGTCGGTGTGGATGCTGTATGCAAAGTCCACCGGCGTGGCATCGCGCGGCAGTGCGACGATCAACCCCTTTGGCGTGAAGATATAGACCTTGTCGGGGAACAGATCCACCTTGATGTGTTCGAGAAACTCGCTCGAATCTCCAGTCTGCCGCTGAATCTCCAGCAGTGATTGCAGCCACTGATGCGTGCGCGATTGCAGTTCGGACAAATCTGAATCGTCGTCCTTGTACAGCCAGTGCGCAGCGACACCCGTCTCTGCCACGTGATGCATGTCCTTGGTTCGAATCTGGAACTCGACCGGGGTCCCATATGGGCCGATCAGCGTCGTGTGCAGCGACTGATAGCCGTTCACCTTCGGAATCGCGATGTAGTCCTTGAACTTGCCCGGCACCGGCTTGTAAAGGCTGTGCAGTGCGCCCAGCGCCAGGTAGCACTGCTGGATCGAATCGACGACGATCCTGAATCCGTAGATATCGAGCACTTCGGAAAACGACAGATGCTTATCGACCATCTTGCGGTAGATGCCGTAGACGGTCTTTTCCCGCCCCTGAACTTCCGCGCGCAGCTTGGCATCTGCCAGCGATTTGCGCACCGACTGCATCATCTTTCCCAGAACTTCACGCCGGTTGCCGCGCGCCGCAAGCACCGCCTTGTTCAACACCTGATAGCGCAGCGGGTACAGATGCTCGAAACTCAATTCCTCGAGCTCGCGAAACAGGGTGTTCAATCCGAGCCGGTGTGCGATCGGTGCGTAAATTTCGAGCGTCTCGCGCGCGATGCGGCGGCGGCGTTCGGAATCGACTGCCTCCAGCGTTCGCATGTTGTGCAGCCGGTCGGCCAGCTTGATCAGCATGACGCGCACGTCGCGCGCCATCGCCAGCAGCATCTTGCGAAAATTCTCCGCCTGCGCCTGTTCGGTCGAAGAGAACTGCAGACGATCCAGCTTTGATACGCCGTCGACCAGTTCTGCGACCGTCGAGCCGAACCGTTCGATCAGCTGCGCCTGCTCGACTCCGCAGTCTTCGATTACATCGTGCAAAAGTGCGGCCTGAATCGCTGCACCGTCGAGCCGCCACTCGGTCAGTATTTCGGCGACCGCCAGCGGATGCGTGATGTACGGCGCGCCACTGCGGCGGAACTGCCCGAGATGCGCCTCGTCCGAGAAGCGAAACGCTTCCTTGATCTTCTGCACGTCGGCCGATGGCAGGTACTTCTTAACGCGGTCGGTCAGTGTGGCGACCGTGGCTATCGCACTGGCCGGTTCGGCGTCAGGGCCGGAACGCCAGACAGCCTTCCTCAACGCCTGCGCGGCGCGTCGCGCGAACCCGGGCGGCGCCGGGCCAGCGTCATTGGCTGCAACAGGGGGATCTTGTGAGTCCATCAGCCCGCGCCGGCGTGGTCGGGGTCAAGGCTGATGCATCTGACTGCTACGTTGGAACCTTGCGCAGCATTTCAATGCCGACTTTGCCCTGGGCAATCTCGCGCAACGCCGCCACCGGCGGTTTGTCG
>JBGTEW010000128.1:0-3123 GCA_041747615.1 Burkholderiaceae bacterium
GCTCGCTATCGCTTTCCCCGAAGGCTGAGTGGAGTTGAGCGGACATATCAGCGCTCGAGGCGAACGCGCAGACGGCGGGCACGCTCACGGAACGCATCTTCGCCACCCTCGAGGATGTCGCAGACCCCTTGCGGATCGCTGCGTTTTCCAGCCCCCCGGACGTGTCCTGAAGAAGAAAGGCAACAGCATGTTGAAGGCTGCCGCGTGATCCGACGGCTTCTCCTTCACTATGAATTAGGACGCACTGGCCCGCGGGGGCTTCAGGTCCGGCTTCGACATCCAGTCCTCCGTCACGGATACGAAGCCGACCGATGCGACCGACATCGGGGGTTTGTTCGGCCTGCGTTCGAGTAGGCTGGCCATGCGCTCCACACCATTCACGCGGCCTACCTTGATTGCTGCTGTCGAGCTCCTGGAGCAGCATAGTCAGGCGCGCTTCAATCAGGTCATCCTCCGACTAGGCCTCGAAGGCAAGATCCCTTCGAGCACTGGTCTGAGTGTGGCGAAGAAATGCGACCTTCTCGGTCGCATTGTCGTGCAGCGCGCCGAAGCCGTTCTGGAAACCCTCGATGGCAACATGACGCTCGGCGAGGCCGTCGTTCGGCAAGCGGCGCAACTGGCTCAACCGGATGCGACGCATCCTCTGCAAACGGCATTCGCGCGCGGCCTCGCCCGCGACGGCTATGTGCTTGCGTGGGATGGTTACGGCCGCAATGCGACCTTCCGGGCTGCCTTGCCTAACGAGATTCAACTCCCACAAACCGACGACGAAGTGCACCAGCGCCTCAAATCGTTCGGCTTCTCGACGCCTCTTGGGCATCTCGATCAGTCTATAGAAGCGCACACGCGCGGCGACTGGGCCGCGTGCAACAGCCAGCTTCGGACCTTCTTGGAGAGTCTGTTCGATGACATCGCCCGCAGTGTGCGCCCGCAAGAGGGCGCGCAGAAGCCGACATCAGAGAATCGGCGTGCCCTGCTCGGCGAGATCGGGTTCCTCGCGACTGATCGCAACGAATGGACCCCGGACGGGAAGAACTACATCAACGGCCTGTTCAAGATGCTGCACACGGAAGGTTCACACCCGGGATTGTCCGACGAGGACCACAGCACCTTTCGCCTTCACATCGTCCTAGTCACTGCCCGCACCTTCCTGCGGCGTCTTCACCTTGGGCGCTGAACATGACCCCCGAGCAAACCACATTTGCGCGCGATGCTCTCGCGGGAATGAAGACGATCAGCGTCGCTGCGTCTCAACCCCACAGCGCGGACAGCCTGTCGGAACTCTTGCAGCGTAATGACATCCAGAACGCTTCGATCAATTTGCAGACGCTGACGGCGACGGGGTTTTCCCGCGACGCAATCAAGGCGATTGCCGCGCTGGCCAAGAGTTTCAGACCAGCTTCTGATCAGAACAGCTCCAAGGCGAGCAACGCAACGCTCGCCAAGTTCATCGGCGGTGAAGTCATCAGCCGCTGGCAAACGCATCAAGCCGTTTCACTCAATACGACCGACTTCGATGAGCTCGAGGCCGCAATCGGTGATTGGTTCGCCAAGCAGACGGAAGTGCGTCAGCACGTCGTTCCCTGCACGCTGTTTCCGCAGCGAGTCGGCAGCTTTGCCGTTGGTCCGGTGACTTTCCATCACTTGCACGACTTTCCGACAGAGAGCTTCGGAGTTTCACGCGATGAGTTCTGGCCTAAGCCGCTCTCTCAATGGAAGCTATGGGTGCGCAACGTTTGGGCGGCCCTCCGCGGGAAGCCGGTCACCACAGCCAAACCGGGCGGCTTTCACTTCGAGCAGATGATCGAGCTTGCTGTTCAGCGTCAGGCACCTTGGATGGCGCTGGTCGATGTTCCTGGCCGCGCCATAGTCGAATCAATCAGCGCCGCAGACCTCGCCACCGACGTCGCGCTCGCGGCGATCCAGCTCGCCTGCCCTGGGAACGATATGCGAGGCCTGGCGCGGGCGACCGGTCGCGCCAGGCCGGTCTGGCGCGCCGACATCTCTCGCGTGTTCGGTGGCGGTCTTAACACTGGAACCCGCAACTTGGTCCCCGCACTTGCGCGGTCACCCGACCTGATCGTCGCGCACCTCAGCTCCGTGCGGCCGCTCCTGGAATCGATGGGCAGGCGCCTTGCCGCCTACCTTGCCGCGACAAGTCCGCTGCCGGATCTCGACGAAGCTTGGTGCAACGCGGCCTACTGGTATCACGAAGCATTAGCCGAAAGCCTCGATACAGTTGCTGTTGCCAAGCTGGAGACGGCCATAGAAGTGCTTTTCCGCGCTGAGAGCATGAGCGGCAGCAAACAGCGCTTGCTCGATAGCTTCGACGCCATCTTCGCCCTGAAGGGTACTGACTTAGTGAATCCGCCAAGCTCCGTCACCGTGGAACAGCTTGTCGTGGCCATAACCACGGCCAGATCGCGGGTCCTCCACGGCACATGGCCGACGCTGCACAACGACCTTCCGACTGCCAAGGGCAAGCCTGCTGTGTCCTATGCGGACGTCGAGTTTCTGACGCGCATGCTCCTTGTCCAGTTTTCCGTTCAACTAGATGCCTATCAAAAGGCGGGAAACACCGAGGATACGACCGAAGCTCTCATTGCCTGGATCAAAACCGAACGGGTAGCGAGAGAGGCCGCGTCCGCCGGCTCATCGGGGCCTGCCTAGACGAAACTCCGCTCCAGGTACATCTATGCGCCAAGCTTCGGCAGGATAAGCGACCATCGCGGCGCCCACGTACAGACGGTACGCGGTCACGAAGTCCAACTTGCCCTCCTTAGCCAATCGGCGGACCACCCTCCGGCCCGCAATGGACAGGCACTTATTTTGATGCTTGAGGCGCAGCGTCAGCTCCTCTCGATACGATTTATTCTCGGTGGCCGCGCGCGCTGCCGTCAATTCAGTCGAGCTCCCTAAGCGTGAGATAGACAACGGCGCCGCGAGGCGCACCGATCGCATCAACATACTCCAACAGCTGTCCAGCATACGTCTGCCGGTCAGCTGCGGATGGCGCGACGTCGCTCTTCCAGTCAAACACGACCACAGGACGGCCGCCGGCGACGGCAACGGCGTCTGCGCGGCCGGCCATCAGAATCGCGCCGGCATTGCGGGCGCCGTAGA
>JBGTEW010000129.1:0-5835 GCA_041747615.1 Burkholderiaceae bacterium
TTTCCGCGCGGTGCAACTGCTGTTCGGGCGCGCGCACGGGGCGCTGTTCATCGCCACGATTTTCACGGCGACGTTGTTCGCCGCGGCCACCGGCATCGTTGGTGCTGCGGTGACGATCATCGCGCTGATGGCTGCGCCGGCGATGCTGCGCTCGAAGTACGACGTGCGGATGTCGGCCGGCACCATCTGCGCCGGCGGCACGCTCGGCATTTTGATTCCGCCCAGCGTGATGCTGGTGGTGATGGGGCCGGTGTTGAGCGTGTCGGTGGCGCGCCTGTATGCCGGCGCGCTACTGCCCGGGCTGCTGCTGGCGTTCATGTACGTCAGCTACACGATGATTCGCGTCTGGCTGAATCCGAAACTTGGCCCGCCGCTGCCGGCGGACGAGCTCGATATCCCGTTCCGGCGCGTCTTACGTGAGCTTCTTTTGGGGCTGTTACCGCCGCTGGCACTGATCATCACCACGCTGGGCTCGATCGTCACGGGGTGGGCCACGCCCACCGAAGGCGCGGCGCTCGGCTGCGTCGGCGCTCTGCTGGTCAGCGCGGCGCATCGCAAGTTGAACTGGTCAATGTTCAAGGACTCGGTGTTCCGCACTGCGCAGACGACCAGCATGGTGATGATCCTGCTGATGGCGTCGACCTTCCTCGGCTCGGTGTTCTCCGCGCTCGGCACGCCCGCCTACATCGCCAATGCGCTGGTGGCGTGGAACGTGCCGCCGGAACTGATAATTCTCGCAATCCTGGTGCTCTGCTTCATCCTAGGCTGGCCGCTCGAGTGGGTTCCGATCGTGGTGATCATCGTGCCGATCTTCCTGCCGCTGCTGGAAACGCTGAAGGTCGACATGGTCTGGTTCTCCATCCTGCTCGCGGTGACGCTGCAGACCTGCTGGCTGTCGCCGCCGGTGGCCTTGTCGGCCTATTACCTGAAGGGGATCATTCCCCGCTGGGATCTCGCAGACATCTACAAGGGCATGTTGCCGTTCATGGCACTGCAATGGATCGCGGTGATCATTCTTTATTTCTTTCCGCAAATCGTTTTGACGTTGCCGAACCACGTATTCGGCACGAGGTAGTTGTTGTAAACCATCACGAGGAGGCAAGCATGAAACGCAGAAATTTCCTGAAGACGGCTAGCGTGGGAATCGCGGCCGGCGCGGCCGCGGCGCCCGCGGTGTCCCTGGCGCAAGGCGCGCCGATCCGCTGGAAGCTCCAGAGTGCGAACCCTTCTGGAACCCCGCACATGACGCTGCTCAACCGCTTCGCTACTAACGTGGACAAGATGTCCAACGGGCGACTGAAGATCGAAGTGCTGACCAGCGGCGCGATCGTCAAACCGAACGAGATCCTCGATGCGGTGAACAAGGGCGTGGTTGAGTCGGGCCAGTGGTGGACTCACTACGCCACCGGCAAGCATCCGGCCGGCGGGTTGTTCAGTGCGCCGCTCGGTGGTTCCGGCAGCGGCCTCGACCAGATGGGCCAGCTCGCCTGGTACATGCGGGGCGGCGGTCGTGATCTTTACGTCGAGTACTACACCAAGATGCTAAAGGCCGACGTCATGCCGTTCCTGTACGCGCCAGACGGACCGGAGGCCTTCGGCTGGTTCAAGAAGCCGATCACGTCGGTAGCCGAGTTCACCAAGCTGCGCTTCCGCATCTCTTCAGGGTTGCCGAGCGACGTGCTGAAGGAAATGGGCGGCGTGCCGATGAACCTTGCCGCCGCTGAATTGATTCCGGCCGCCGAGCGCGGGCTGGTCGACGGCGTCGAGTGGATCAATCCGGCCAACGACATCAAGGTCGGGCTGCAGGACGTCTTCAAGTTCTACTCGATCCAGGGGCTGCACCAGGCGATCGACATCGCCGACGTCGTGATCAACGGCGCCAAGTGGCGCGCACTTTCGCCGGATCTGCAGGCGATCGTCGAAACTGCGCTGACCGCGTCGCTGTTCGACGCCATCCTGTACTTCATGCACGAAAACGCGGTGGCACTGGGTGAGATCAAGGCCAAGGGCGTCACGGTGTTCGACGCCCCGGCCGACTACGCGCCAGCCTGGATCAAGGCGTCTAAGAAAGTGCTGGCGGCGCTCGAGGAAAAGGACCCGTTCTTCAAGAAGGTGCTCGAGTCGCAGCGCGCATTCGCGAAAGTCGTCGTGCCCTACACGAAGGAAACCTCGAAGCTGTCGACATTGATCGCCGGCGCGGCCGTAACCTAGAGCGGACGCGGCAGGTGGGCTGCGGGAACGAAGGTTAAGCTCGGAAAGCATGAGCACGTCGTTCCCAGTCAATGCTCCGCGGCGCGCACGGCGAACCCATTTTTATCTGGCGTTGCCGGTGCTGATGCTCGCGATCGCGCTGATCGGATTCTGGCCGCAATACTACGGTCGGCTGCTATCGGGTAGCGCGCTGGATATTGGGTCAAGCCATGTTCTGGTTCACGTGCACTCGTCGCTGTTTCTGGGTTGGCTCGCCATACTTTTTGCCCAGGCCCTGTTCGTTCGCGTAGGTCGTGTCGATCTGCATCGCCGCCTTGGGCCGCTATTCGCAACGTATGGTTATGGTGCGGCAGCAGTCGGAGCGATCGCGGGCGTGCAACTCGCCGCGTTCCGCGTTACGCGCGGCGGAACGCTCGATGAGGCGGCGATATTTGTCGCGGCGCCGCTGCTCGACATGCTGATGTTCATGGGCTTTCTGACCGCCGCGATCATCTATCGGCGCCGGTCGGAAATTCATCGAACACTAATGGTTTTCGCCGCGTACAGCTTCGCCTTCATTGGTTTGGTTCGCTATCTCGTCCGCCTCGGGGCCCTTGAAAACCTTTGGCTCGGCACGCTGCTGCTGGTTGCGCCGATACTCGCCTGCATGGCTTGGGAATATGCGATGCGGCGCCGCGTGCACGCCGTCTGGTTTATAGGGCTTGCAGCTTTTACGACTCGTTTGCTGGTCGAATTGTTGGCCACTTTGCCGCCATGGCTCCCGATTGGCCGCGCGCTGATACGGCCGTTCATCTGAAGCGCTACGGCAACTCGAACCGGTAAACATCCAGGCCTCTGCCTTTTCCATCAAGCAGCGCGGAAGGTTTGTTCTTCAGATATCGATCGAGGAATTCGATGCCGTAGCGATTGATCAGGTAAGCATTCGGTTTTGCTTTCAGACACGCAACGACGCTCGGTTGGCCCGAGCACAGAAGGTTGACCCACTCGAGGTGCGTGCCGCCTCTGAGCTTGACAAAATACTTCGGCGCCGCTGTCACGGCGTAGGCACCTTGCGCTCCTTCGAGGCTGGTCGTGATGCCCCAGTCGAACTGCGCGCCCTGGTACATCACCGGCACGTCGAGCCGCGCGAGCGTTTTCTGCGTCATAAACGGCAATACATACGGCGAAAGCGCGAGCACCGCTTTGACGTCGGCGTGCTTCCACGATTGCCAGCCACCGGCCATGCCGATAGCCGCATAGCCGCCGAGCGAGTGGCCGACGACGCCGATGCGCTGCACATCCGCGGCGGGGCCGAGAAGCTGATCGTTTGCCACCAGATCGATGACGGCGCGCAAGTCCTGCAAGCGGTCTCGGTGGCTGCGCTCGCTCCAACGGTCGGGCTCGAGAAACGATTGATCGGTGCGCATGTTGCCGAAGTTGTGCTCGTCGCTGCCGATTCGACAGACCGCATCCTTGTGATCGGGCGCAGCGACCACATAGCCGTGGCGTGCCAGCTCTTCGGTCAGAAACAGCGACTGCAGCGCGCAGCCGCCGAGCCCGTGCGAGAAAAGCACCAGCGGCACATGCGGGCATGCGGCGGGCGGCGCGTCTCTGGCCACGTTGCCCATGAAGCCACCGGTCGAGCGCGAGTACGCCATCGGCTGCTCGCTGGCCGCTGCCGGGTACCAGACAGCGACCTTGCGGCCGTTGTCCATCTCGAGCACCCGGTAGCCGGCTGCTTGACGGGCAGTGCAGTCATCCGCGGCGAGCACGTTCGCGCTCATCGCCGCGCATAGCAGCGCGGCGATGCGTACTAAGTTAGGCATCTCGGTTTGTGACCATCAGGTATTCATGAAGATACAGGGCACATGCCAGTGCGGGACACGTGCACCGCGCATTGATGCGGCGGTTCATTTGATACTGCTCGGTTAGCCATTGAAAAAGATGCTGTGCGCATCCGTTGTGTGTATTTTTGACTCGGGTGGAAGTGTTACCTGACGCCGCGTCAGGCACAGCCGCTGCTCCTTATTAAGCACAAGCGTCAACAAGGAGAAGACACGATGCTGAAGAACGTTGGAATTTTCACTGCAGTAGCGGCGTTATCGCTGGGTTGCTCAACGCGCGTCATTGAGCGCGAAGTAATCCATACTCCCGCGCCGCAAGCGGCGGCGCCACAGGTAGCACCGGCTCAGCCGGTGGTCGTCGCGACGGTACAGCCACCGCCGCAGCGGCCCGAGACAGTTCCGCAGGCTCCGACATCCGACGCAGTTTGGATTCCGGGCTACTGGAACTGGTCGAACGATCAGTACGTCTGGGTTCCGGGTCGTTACGAGCCGGGTCGGGTCGGCTACAACTGGGTACCGAACCGGTGGGAGCACGTCAACGGGCGCTGGCAGATGACGGGCGGAGCCTGGGTACGGCAGTAAGTTAGTAGTAAAACGACATGCGCATGTAAATGCGCGTGTCGTTGTTTGACTGCCGTCCTGTTAGATCGACTAGAGCAGCGTTATCGCGGTGCCGACAAGGTCGAGTCTCGACGATTTGCTGATGCCAGCAGACGCTGTGTCTGTCGCTTTACCGTCGACGCCAGCGAGCGAATTCCGGAAATGATGTATGCAGCACGCTCAATGGTGAGCTCTGCGCTCGCCATGTCGGCCTTGGCTCGGGCGCGCGCGTGCGCGCTCATCTGAACGTCATCTAGAGGATGCCGGTTTTGCATGATTCGTTCCTTTCTCATGCAAATTAGATAAGGGCGCGACGCGGTAAATCCAATCGCATGGTTTGATGCCGCCGATTTGTTTTCTTGATGATCGGGCGGTGAGCGTGCATGCCTTTACTCTTTACAGGCGAGGAGGAAGGATGAACTGCCGGCTCTGCATGGATAAGCGGTTCTTGTGCGAGACCTGTAGCCAGTTGACGCCCTGGCCGTGCCCGCTGGAGCATGAGTGCTATATGCCATGCCCGCGCTGCAATGACGAGGGCGAAGCGCCGGCTGACGACGACTAGATCAGGAAAGTAGAGACTGGCAGGATCGCAGCCAGCAAAATCAAGACCAAGATCTTGGCCGCAAGCTTGAACGCTCGCTAGAGCGATGGCGACTCTGCTGTCACCTGCGGCGCGACCCACCCGCCGCCCAATGCCTTGAACAAATCGAGCGACGCTGCAAGCCGTTCAAGCCGCGCCTGCGCCAGCTGATCCTGCGCCGAGAACAGGCTGCGTTGCGCGTCGAGAACTGCCAGCAGATCGCCGACGCCTTCGCGATAGCGGATCTCGGCGAGCCTCAAAGATCGTTGCGCCTGTTCCACCGTTTGCTGCTGCGCCGATTCCAGACGCGCACCGCGGTCTGCGTTGCCGAGCGCGTCATCGACTTCCTTCAGCGCCGTGCGGATCGCGCTGCCGTACGTCTCGACCAATATGCTTCGCTGCGACTGCTCGATGGCAACTCGCGCGCGGCGTTCACCGCCATCAAACAGCGTCTGCGCAAGTGACAGTCCGATCGACAGCACGTGCGTCGGATCCGCCAGGCTCAGCAAGGCAGCCGTCGCGAGTCCGCCCGAGGTCGACAGTGAGATGCTCGGCAGCAGTGCCGCGCGTGCGGCTGCAACGTTGGCATCCGCGGCGGCGAGCTGCGCCTCGGCTGCGGCG
>JBGTEW010000130.1:0-4131 GCA_041747615.1 Burkholderiaceae bacterium
GCCGGGAAAAACGGGCACGTCGACGCCGGCGATCTCGCACAGCTTGAGCGCGTTGCGCACCGTGTGGCTCAGCCCGACGTTGCCGGCCGCAATGGTCAGCGCCGCCACCTCGGTGTCTTCGGCAGCGAAAGCCATCAGCAGGGCCAGCGCGTCGTCAACGCCGGGGTCGGTATCGATCAGCAGCGCGGTCATGCGAGGGTCCGGTGTGGGTCAATGGCAGCCAGCCTAACCCAGAGCCGGGATTCAAGGTGCTGCGCTGCGACGCACGAGCACCGGTGCTTGCCCGCCCGGCAACGCCAGAACTCATGAGCAGCATCAGGGATCGCGCTGCTACACGTCTGGCGGTCTTCGGCCAAGAGCCGCCGATCGAAAGCTGCTCTGAGGCGGAGCAACAAAGCGGACGTGGGAGAACAGTCAAACAGGAGTCGTGCGCTCGCGATTCACAGCGTTGTGGTGACTGGATGGCCCATTCACAACAGCCTGCTCAAACCCCAGTGTGGTTCACCGGCATAGCGCAGGCAGATGCGCTGGCTGTGTAGGTTGGTGGTGAGCGCAGCGAACCCCAACGTCACTCGCCCGCCGCATCCGACACAACTCATCGCAGAAATTCGTTGGGGTGCACTGCGCTTACCCCAACCTACGGCCCCTACAATGGTTTTTGCATATCAGTTCTGCCGAATGTTCAGAGCCCTTGGCACGAAGTCCCCACGCATTTTCGACGACGTTTCCACGCTCGCTACCACGCTCCCTCAAACGAATGACGATTCAACTATGGGCTCTGACCCGCAGTGTGCGAAGAGGTCGCACACCGCCTGTCACTGCGCCTACGAGGAGATCGACATGACGTTTGCAGAATACATCTGGTTGGACGGAACCCGACCGACACAAGCCCTTCGCTCAAAGACCCGCGTCATCGAACTTGGTCTTCACGCTGAAGGCGATCTTCCTGACCCGCACGACTTCCCGGAATGGAGCTTCGACGGCTCGTCCACCGGCCAAGCTGAAGGCAACGACTCGGACTGCGCGCTCCGCCCGGTCTGCGTCGCCAAGGACCCATTTCGCAAGGGAAATCACTACCTTGTGCTTTGTGAAGTGCTCAATGCGGACGGCAGCGTGCACGTGAGCAACGGCCGCGCCGAACTGCGCGCGGTGCTTGAGGCTGGCGCCGCCGCGCACGACCCCTGGATCGGCTTCGAGCAGGAATACACGCTGTTCCGCGACGGTCGTCCGCTGGGATTCCCGGCCGACGGCGAACCGGCGGCGCAAGGTCCCTACTACTGCAGCGTCGGCGCCGATCGCGCGTTTGGTCGTGCGGTCGCTGAAGCGCATGCGGTGTGCTGCCAGGAAGCGGGCCTCATTTACTACGGACTGAACGCCGAGGTCATGCCCGGCCAGTGGGAATTCCAGATCGGCTATCGCGGCGTCAAGTCGGACGACCCGTCCATGCTGAACGTGGCTGACCACCTGTGGCTCGCCCGCTACCTGCTGGAGCGCGTCGCCGAGCAAAGTGGCGTGTTGGTCTCGCTGGCCTGCAAACCCATGAAGGGCGACTGGAACGGCGCTGGCATGCACACCAACTTCTCCAGCAAGGCTACCCGCGGCAATGACGGACTGCGCGCGATCAAGGATGCGGTTGGCCGCCTGGCTTTGAGTCATGCGGATCACATCGCGGTCTACGGCCACGGTCTCGAAGAACGCCTCACGGGTCATCACGAGACCTGTTCGATCCATGAATTCAAGGCCGGCAACGCCGATCGCGGAGCATCCATCCGGATCCCCATGGGCGTCGAGCAGTCGGGTTCCGGCTACTTCGAGGACCGCCGACCGGGCGCAAATTCAGATCCGTATCTAGTGGCCGCGCGCCTTTCGGCGACCGTGTTCGGCATCAACGATGCGCTGATCCGGATTGGTCGCAGCCACCGCCCAAAACTGCGGGCCGCCTGATCAAACCGTCCTAGTGCACCGCGCCGCGAGTCCAACCTTTGGACCCGCGGCGCGGCCTACCCATACCCCTGGTCCCGTGCGGCGCATGGGTCGTGGTCGAGAGATCGTGACCTCTGTGCTTAGCAAAACACTGTGAGAAAGAAATGGACGCGTCATTCCTGTTCAACTCGATATTCCTGCTTGCCTGTGCCTGTCTGGTCATGTTCATGTCCGCCGGATTCACGATGCTGGAAGCCGGCGCCGTGCGCGCCAAATCTGTCGTGGTCATCCTGACCAAGAACATCAGCCTTTACGCCATTTCCTGCGTGATGTTCTATCTGGTCGGTTACCAGATGATGTTCGATGTCGTGCCCGGCGGTTTGCTGGGCAGCCCCGGCATCTGGTTTGCGAACGATGCCGCCAACGCTGTCGGCAGCGCTGAGTCGCTGCGTGCTGATGGTGCCTTCTGGTTTTTCCAGATGGTGTTTGTGGCGACGGCGGCTTCCATTGTCTCCGGCGCGCTGGCCGAGCGATTGAAACTGTGGCCCTTTCTGGCCTTCGTTGCGGTGCTGACCGCTGTCATCTACCCCGTCGTGGGCAGCTGGACCTGGGGCGGCGGCTGGCTTGCCGAACTGGGCTTCTTCGACTTTGCCGGTTCCACGGTGGTCCATTCGGTGGGCGGCTGGGCAGCGCTGGCCGGAGCCTTGCTGCTGGGTGCGCGGCGTGGCCGCTTCGATGATCAGGGGCGCTCCACTCCATTGCCTTCGGCATCAGCTCCACAGATGGCGATTGGTACGTTGATCTTGTGGTTTGGCTGGTTTGGCTTCAATGGCGGGTCGCAGCTGTCGTTCTCGTCCAGCGAGGATGCGATCAGTGTTGCGCAGATCCTGGCTAATACGAATCTAGCTGCCGCCGGCGGTGTGATCGCGGCGCTCGGGCTGGCGCAGTTGATGCGCGGCCGTCCGGACATGACGCTAACGATCAATGGCGCGTTGGCAGGCTTGGTGGCGATCACTGCCGAGCCTTCGGCGCCAACAATGATGCAAGCGATGCTGATCGGCGCTGGTGGTGCAGTGGCAATGACCGTCGCGGCGATCCTGCTGGAGCGCTTCCGAATCGACGATGTGGTCGGCGCCGTGCCGGTGCACCTGGCCGCCGGTATCTTTGGCACGTTGGTCGCCGGTCTGACCAGCGCCAACGGCTCTTTGGCGACGCAGGCCATCGGCATCGCGGCGATCGGCCTGTTCACCTTCCTTGTGTCTCTCATGATCTGGGGAGTTCTGAAGCTGAGCGTAGGCATCCGCCTGCACTACAGCGCGGAAGAAAAGGGGGCGGACTTGAGCGAGATGGGTGCGCGTGCTTACCACCTAGATCTTGGTCACGACAACGGCGAGCGAGCCTTCCAGAAGCCTCAATCGACGCCCGTAGTTCAGCGCGTCTGAGCATCGCCCCCTCATTTGCAGAGACCACGACCATGAACGAATACGAGCTTCCTGACGACGTCCCCAATCACTCGCTGTTAACCAGCATGTATCGCTCGCTGACCATGAAAGGTGGGCGTTCGCCGACGGTGGGCGACGTGTCCAGCGCCATTCGTACCGCGGGCCTGAGCAGCAAAGACGCCCGCATTGCGCAGACCAATCACAACCTGGGCAAGCTCAGCCCGCACAAGCGGATGAGCGCCGAGCGCTTCGCCCGCGCGCTGGCGAGCGAGGAGGTCGCGCTGATTCAGCGTGCGCTCTGCGGCGACTTGGTGATTCCGGACTTCAAGGCGTTCACCGACACGTGTACCGGAATGTTCGAAGACTGTCGTGATGATCGCGGCGGGTCGGTGGCGTCATACATTCCGCAGCTGGCCCGTGTCGACCCCGAGCTGTACGCGCTCGGGGTCTGCACAGTCGATGGCCAAGTGTTCTCGGCGGGCGACGATCGTGAAAGTTTTTGTGTTCAATCGACGTGCAAGCCCATCACCTACGCGTTGGCGCTGGAACTGCATGGTCGAGATGTGGTGCATCGCCATGTCGGTCGCGAGCCGTCGGGGCAGTCCTTCAACGAGATCACCCTCAACAGCCGGGGGTTGCCGCACAATCCGATGATCAATGCGGGCGCGATCATGTGCTCCTCACTGATCGACGCACAGGCACCGCTGGCCGACCGTTTCGATCGCCTCATGGGCTTGTGGCGAGACATGGCCGGAGGCGCAAGACT
>JBGTEW010000131.1:0-24287 GCA_041747615.1 Burkholderiaceae bacterium
CGCTGCGCTTGATCCACGCGCGTGCTTCGTCCGACAGCTCCATCTTCGTGTCGAGTTCCGCCGGCCAGTGGTAGCCGAGCAAGCGGGCCACAGCGACTTGTAATGAGGCGGTCGAGGGCTGCGGATGACCGTGGAAGATCCATTGCGTCGGGTCGTCTGAATAGGGAGTGGGCAGGCCATCGGGGTAAAGGTCAGCAGCGATACGCTCCCAATGCGGAAGGTTGAAAGGAACTTGTACCAGAGTTGCATTCGTGACCTTTAGCGTCTGGTCAATAGCACGAACTGCTCCCTGAAACGCTGGATCTCTACAGAAGCACCATATGGCCGGAAGATGCTTCTCATCAGTCGGAACAATCACGGCAACGTTCTGGTGAAATCGCTCCTTACCGTACCGGTATACAAAGAGAGCTCCCATCCGGTGAACAGCAACACCGGATCTACCCACCGCTTTACGCCCCTTCGAAGGATATGCCGTAGCAAGTCTGTGCAATATGCCTCGACCTTGCTCCCAACGAACGATGCACGTCAAGCCTGCCACATCAACGAACTCGTCGGGCGTACTCTGAAGGAGCTCCCAGGTTCGCCTATCAACATGGCCGACTTCCCAGAAAGCACCCACGAACATAGGATCATCACTAGTTTGGATACCCACAAGCGCATCCGCGACGCGCTCCAGCAAAGGTCCACCCAAGGAACTCTCTAGACCTATGCGGCAGTCGGGTGCCTGGAGCAGGGCATGCTGTGTTATGCGGACGATCTGGTTCGACTTTACTGCCGCCGTCTTTTCCGACGCTGAAGGCGCCTCGCTCGCATCGATGCCGGACAACACAAACTTCTCTCTCTCGAGTTTGGAATGAGTCAACGTGAGCAAAATCACGTTGACAACTTCGCCACTGATCGCATCGAATGCACCCGACCCTAGCCGCACAATCAAATTCCATCTTTGTTCTTTGAGCAAGCTCTCTCGCTGCTTCTTGTAGCTTGTAAGGAACAGCCAGTTTTGCGGCATCACGACCTGGGTGACACCACCTTCCTTGTTGAACTCCAAGCACCGCTCGAGAAACATGTTCGCCAGATCGTTCTTGCCCAGCTGGTAGTTCTCCTCACAAAACGCCTTCAGCTTCTCGTCCTGCTTGCCGCGCCTCAGATACGGCACGTTCGTGATCACGAGATCGTAGGTGCCGCTGAGAATCTCAGCCGCCTTGGTTAGCCCTTGCGCCGTGATTGCCGCTTCGAGCAATACTTCGTCAGCCTTCACCTCCTCTTTCTGCAACGCCTTCGCAAACAGGGGCTGCAACTCCGCGTAACTCGCGGTGTGCAGATCACCCGGTGCAATGCGCGTTGGGTTTAGCAAGCTGCCCAGCAACGGCGCATCGCGGAACGAGCGGTACAGCGCCTTCATACCGTTGACCAGGCGCTCGTCGCCACCGGCCAGCTTGACCCACTCAACTTCCTTCTGCGCGATCGCCAGGCCGCAGCACGCCAGGTTCATCGGCGGCAGCGGGCGATAACCGGCGCCTGGGAAGCGCCAAGCAGCGAGCGCCAATGCGAAGGCTGCAATCTCGATGCAGCGCGGATCAATCTCGAGACCGTAGAGGTTGTCGCGCAACACAGCATCCACAGCTTCCTTCGCACTTAGCCCTTCGGCTTGCATGCGCATCGGTACCAACATCAGGAACGCCGAGACGAGGAAGTGCCCCGAACCGCAGCAAGGATCGAGCAGTTTGAAGTCCACCAGGCGCTTCGGCCAGGATTCGAATTTGCCGGCGGCCGGCGTGCCGTCGTCAAGCGTACGAAGGTAGGTCAGCTCGACCGGGCATGGGGTGCCTGGGAAGTTGACGGTCCACCAAGCACCGAGCGAGTTGTGCAGCAGGAACTCCACCATGTACGGCTCGGTGAAGAGCTGCGTAACCGCAGGCAGTTCATCCGCACCGATCTTGTTCTCTGACTTGTTGATCTCGTCCTTCTTCTTCGCCTGCCAGTACTGGTAGACCCAGCCGAGGCTGTCGGAGGCCTGAAAGGTTTCGGCGTCCAGCCCGGCGACCAAGCCTTCGAGTTCGCGCTGATGCTCCGGCGCCAACAGCAGCGCGAGGCCCGGCGCATCGGGACGGAATACCTGCGGCAGCATGCGGCTGGCGAAGCGACCCGCCAACTCCCAGCCGCTGGAAGCACCCTCGTGCTCCGCCAGATCGCTGCAGTCCTTCAGCGTCAGCGGCACGCCGTTCTCGTGCACCAGCAGACTGTTCTCCGCGAGAAAGCGGGCGAACAGCATCCGGTGCCAATGCTCGTAACCCACCTCTTGCACCAGGCGATCGGTGTCTTGCCGTTCGTCTTTATGCAGCGTGTCACCCAACTGGCGCGCGCGCGCACGCAGGCGAACACGCAGCTTCTTCTGCCCGGCAGTCAAGTGTGGCGGTGCTTTCGCAGCAGCCACCCCGAGGTGCAGGAGCGCGGCATCGGCGGCGGTCTCGGCCACGTCTCGCGCGGCAAGAACGGTTGACTCAAGGCGATTGCGCAGCGGACGGCTCAAAGCGGCCATGGTGTTCCTTACCCCTTGGGCGTCGGTCAGAGGGACACGGGGTTGCTGGCGACCTTCTCCAGCAGCAACTTCTCCACCTCCGTCAGCCAGCCCTTTACGTCTTCCGCATTGGCCAATGTGCGATGCGGCAATTGAACATGCACTGCCTTGGGCTGAAGCTGGCGCACGGCGTCCTGCCGCGCGTTCTGGAACCGCCCCGGCAAGGCGATCGTGCGGTCGTTCCACTGCTCCAGTGAACGCTCGGCAAGCGCGTCAAGAATGCTCTGCGCCGAACGCGTGTCGGGTGCAGGCAGTCGTGCCAGGCCGTGCGTGGCGGCAGTCTGCGCGCGATCGCCGGGCTGCAGCTTCTGCCAGTCGCCATCGGTATCGAGCACCTGCTGCTGCTCGCCGAAGACACGCGCGTACTCGGCCGCGTGGTGGTTCAGCGCCTTGCGCAGGACGTCCACAATGCGATCAACGAGCGATTCCGCGGGGTCGGGTTCGCGCAGCAGGGCGCGCTGGTCGACGATGGCGTCACGCTCCGCGGCGATCGCGTGCGCAGGCGCGAGATCCCGAGCGGCCTCCAACAGCTCTTCAAGCTGCAACCACACGGGCATGCGCTTGCCGATGCCCTGTTCCGCAGCCTTCCATCGATCGATTCTTGCCTTGAGCTCAGGCACCTGCGAGGCCAGAGCGGCGATGAGTTCGTTGCCCGCCAGCTTTTCCAGCTCGGCGATGGCCGAGGTGTCCGGCACCTCGGGTCTCGGCGCGGCACCGCCCGCTTTCCCGGCGAGTTGGCGCAGTTCGGCAAGCAGCAGCGGCGCTTTGGTGGCAACTTCCTCATTCGACGCGCAAGGAACCTGCACGGCGTGCATCAACCCGCGGACGTCGATCAACTGCTTTGGCGTGACCGTGACAGTCTCGGGGCGGAACGAGGTCTGCGTGATGTTTTTGCGCTCGAGCGCCTTGGCGTCGACCGCTTTGTGGTGGGCGTCGCGCGCGGTCAGGAGTCCGGCTGCGAGCAAGGCCACCAGCGCACCGTCGATCACGTCTTGCGACCAGCCGTAGGGCGGCGCCTTGAACGCGTCGCGAATCTCGCTTCCTTTCTTTCCCGGGCCAATGAACTTCATCAGTTCCGCGCAAACCGGGTGCTTTTCGGCGTCGCCCTTGTAGCCCATGACGTCGAGTGCCTGCGCATCGCCTTTCTTAGCGCGGTCGTAGACCTTGTCCCAGCCGGCCTGGTCAGCCAGGTCGAACTTCACGTACAGACGCTGTACAGCACGCTCGCCCGCCAACTGGACGTTGTCGGCGAGGTCGGCGTAGTCAGTTACTTCGGTCCCACCGCCCTGGAAGACGCGAGCGCCAGCGACGATCTCGTCGAGCAGGCCCTCGATGCGGCTTTCGGCGGCTGACTGGCGGCTCTTCATCGCCTCCAACGCCTCCTGACCTTCGGTGGTGGTTGGCGCACCGCGCGACTCGATGGTGGTCTTGGCGGCTTTCGCGGTGACGATCGCATTGACGAGGTCAGTGCGGTTGCGCGCGGGCACCCAGAGGAAAACAGTCGGGTCGGATAGCCCCACCCGCTGCGCTTCTGCAATCAGCGACTTTTCATCGCTGTTCCACTCATCCTGAGCCCAGACGTACGCTCGCTTGACGTGATCGACAGGCATGCCAGGTTCGCGCGATAGCGCGAGCGATCGTGTCTCGCCAGTCTTGCCCTGCTTGATCTGCAGGCCCTGCACGAGGCGCGTCAGGCGCGCGCGTAGCTTGTCGGCGCGCTCGTTGTCCACCCGCGCAGAGGCACCCTTCAGTTCGGCTTCGTGCTGCCGGAACTCCGTCTGCCACGCGCTGCTTTCCTTGGTCTGTAGGCGGTATTCGCTACCATGCTCGCCGACGATCGCCATGACGAGACCTTCGACCTGCAAGGCGTCAAGCATCTGGCCGACGCGTTTGCGCAGATCAGCCGAGCCTTTACCGAGGTCCGTGATCAACAGATCGGCAACCGTGTCCGCGGTGGCCCGCACGCCGAGGTCTGAGCCCGCCTCTGATGGCAACTTGCCAAGCAGGTACACCACCTTGAGGATGCGTGCCTTGAGCTTGTCATCGACCGAACCCGCCGCAAGCCGGAGCACCTGCTCATAGATCTCTTTCGAAAGCGCGGCCGTTTGAAGCAGGCTGGGGGCGTTTTGGTCGTAGATAAAGTCGCCACCGACCACGTGACCGACGCTTTCCGCTTCGGTCGCGATGGCGGCCTCGTGAACGACCCGTAGTTGATTGCGCAGTTGCGCTTGGGTGCCACTGGCATCCACTGACCGCAGGAATAGCTCCCACAGGCGCCGCCGCACCGGGAGTAGCGGATAGTCCGCAACCATTACAGCATCATCGGCGGCTACCGCCTCTATCTTTGTGCCGGCCAGGTGACGTGAGATTTCGCCGCTACTAGCTTTGAGCACTCTGTCGATCGCGGGCACCGCGGCGGTCTTCTTCTTCAAGATGACCTCGCGAATGACACCCTCGACGTCAGTGTCTGAGAGACCTACCTGAACCGGAAATCGGCCGAGTAGCTTTTGTAGGCTGCTCGTCCCGCTGAGGGCGCTTTGACCTGTGCCCACGAACAGCAACTTGCCGCTAAAGTGCTTCGAGCAGGATTCGATAACCTCCTGCACGGCATACGCGCGCGCGCCTTCATCACTGATGTACTGCTGGAGTTCGTCCAAAACGATCAGTGCCAAGGGGAACTTGCCGTCTGACTTGAATGCCCGCTCGATGGCCTCGATGAGTTCCTTGTTCGAAATGTCTGCAACTTCTTTGAACTGCTGTTTGATGAGTTGCCGAATCTCTTTCTCGTCCGATGCCAGGTCAGGCATGGCCTTCAGCACCGCCTTCGCGAGGATTGGCGAGACGTACATGTCACGCAATTCGGCATCGAGGCTTTCGCCGGCTTTCTCGACTTCCCTTTGAACCTTGTCGAACGCGCCTTTGTCGCGCAGCCACAGCACGAAGCAACCGCGGTGGTACTTCTCCGGCAGTCCGGCCGCGCGGAAGACGATCTCCTGCAGCGCCAGTCGTACGCTGGATGAAGCGCTGGCCCCAAGCTTGCCGGCGGCGGCTTGCAATCCGGTATGACGCTTGCCTTGATTCGCCAACTCCTTTAGCTGATCTCGAACCGAGTCGGGCAAATGCGCCAGCGCACGAGCGGTCGCGCCATCGTCAAATTTGAAATCTGTCCACAGGACACGAAGCATCTTGGCCAGATGCGACTTCCCGCTGCCGTAGAAGCCGCTGATCCATACGCCAGGCTGCTCAGCGCCATCATCGAGATTGGTCAAGAACGATCCGAGGATTCGCTCCAGGCCCCTCTCGTATTGGCCGTTGCAGACGAACGTGGTGACCTCGGAGCGGAGAACGTTTTGAGCGCCGGGCGTGAGGTCCTCAGATAGCTCAGCAACTCCGTTGTTTGCGATCTTGTTCTTGGTGGGTTCTTTGACGTAGATGTCGCGGTTCAGCATGGCGCAAGGTTCTCGTTTCTAATGTTCCGCAGCGAGCAATGGCACGGCGAGGTAGTTCCACCCGTCGCGCGCGTCGAGCAATCGGTAGTTGTTGTCGGCGTACTCGCCGGGGAAAAAGACGAGTAGACGACCCAAAACGGCGGGTGCAACCTCTTCGACGAGCCCAGAAACTTTGGCAACGCCGAACAGCGCGCCCACGCCGAGAATGGCCGTTAGCGTACTCGCATCGGCGCCTTTTTCGAGCTGAGTCTTGATGGTTGCCGTCAGTGAGGATACAAAGCCATCGATCTGACCCTTACCCAGTCCTTCGAGTGAGGCTGGGTCGTCGAAGTAGCTCTCTCGGTACCGATGGGCGGCCATCCACTCAGGAAAGGTATTAGTCACGTCGATAAGTTGCCAGCTATGACCCGCCTCTCTTGTCGCGATCGCGAATTCTTCAATCTGAGCGCGGAGCTTCAATTCGTCCGCCTTGTCGTAGACGGCAAAGATGACGCGTTGAGGTCCGGCCAGTCCGACCTGCCAGGGCGCCGAGATGTAGCTCCGATAGACCCCTGCCAGCCTAGCTAACCGGCTCGCAGCACTCATCAAGCAAGGCCTCCTCGTCCGCGGCTAGGTAATTCGGAAAGCGGACCTCTGTAACGCCTCCCGCATGCATGAATACGAGAAGCCCTCGCCGAGACGCAGCGATCCCCAATTCCACAACACGATCTCCCGGCCGATCCAGCAGTTGAATCCAACGACTATGCATCAGCCTCTGGCCCCGGAATCCTTCGAGATGTGCGAGAAACGCCGCATATGCAAAGTCACAGGGAGTCGCTACAGGTACTGCTCGAACTTTGGTCGTCCTGCCGGTAAGAAAGCCCGCCTGAGTCCAAGTGCCGTTAATGTTTTGCGCGAACGACTTCAATGACGCATTCGAAAACCGGCCGGGTGCTTGGCTTTCCAACAGCGCCTCAACTTCACCTCGCCTGACACTCTCGCCAGGTTTTTTGCTGCTGATGCAGATCCAACTCTCCCGGAATAGTGGGTCGCGTGCAAAGGCGAGCATCAGTGCAAGAAGTCCTCGACCCTCGCTATCAGCGGCCCACAGTCTGCGCAAAACGCGAAAAATTGGAGTCGAAGGATCCAGGCTGTAAAGATCGACGAGATGACGAACAGTCAGTTCACGAGCCTTCCAACTAGGCTTATTGAATAGATTCGTGTCCAGTATGGCGCTCTGATATGCCCTCTTTGGCGCGTCAATCGGAACCCGTTCAAACAAGAGTGAGACGTCGCGCAACATCATCGTCCGCGCCGCATGTGGCCCGTTGCGTCCGAACTTGAAGCCAAACTGTTCAAGCGTGTATTGCTGCATTTCCAGGCTGATGTCACTCCGCGAGTCCGGCTGAGTCTACTGGCAGTGAGCCGCGCAGCATTGCGGTGATGTTTCATGGCCCTACACGATTGCGGTTTGGTATTTGCACTATCTCCTAAGGTCGGAGGACGGAGTCTTTTAGTTAGAAAGTTCAGCCACAATTGCTGCGAAAGGTTTGATTTCGTCGACAGACACAACCTTGGCGAGTTCGACATATCGGCACAGAGCGTTGGCGAGTTGCATTTGCCGTGGGCTCTGGCAGTCAGGCGCGAAGAGTCGCGCGTTTGCCACGAGAATGCAGGCGCAACGCGCGCGCGATGTCGCCACGTTTAGCCGGTTGAGGCTATATAGGAACTCCATTCCGCGCGGTGCATCTTCTGGTGTCGATGTGGCCATCGAATAGATAACAACTGGGGCTTCTTGGCCTTGGAACTTGTCTACTGTCCCAACGCGGATCCCTCGCGGGACGAGCCGCTCGCCTAGCAGCGAAACATGAGCGTTGTACGGCGCAACTACCAGGATGTCTCGTGAAGTCATTGCGCGAGTGACGCCTTCGCGGTCTACCCAGCCGGCATTTCCATGAAGCAGCTTGGCGACTATTCGATCCACCGCGTCGACCTCCTCCGGGGATGAATTTTGGTTGCCGTCGTGCTCAACAGAAACGACCCAGAGACCCGCGCCATCAAATGGCAAAGCGGCGACCAGCATCTGTTTTTCGAGGCCCTCGCGCGAACGAAGGCGTCCTTCGTAGAACACTTCGGATGTAAACGCAGAGATGCTCGGTGCGAGGCGCCACGTTTCGGGCAAGAAAATTCCTCGCTCTGCGGGAATCGTTTGGTGCGCACCGAGAATGTGTTCCATCGCTGAAAGGTCCGCGCCGTCAGGATGACTCCCCTGTTGAGGCTGTTCAAGCTGACTTGGGTCGCCGAGCAACACAAGGCTTTTTGCAGCCTGCGACACGGCAAGAGCGTTTGCGAGCGATATCTGGCCGGCCTCGTCGACAAACAGCACATCGACCGAGTCTTGCGCCTCAGCGCGCGCCCACAGCCACGCGGTCCCACCGACGACGTTTGCACGCCCAGTTCGCAGGCGCTCGATCACCTCTTCGTTGTCTGTAATTTCTTCGATAGTCGAAGGCGAACCGCTCTTGTCAGTGACCTTATGAACGCAGGTCATTGCAAGCCCGGAATCCGTCGCTAACCTCATCCCTACATCGAGGAGATTCCGGATCACTTTGTGGCTGACGGCAGTCACGCCCACACGTGCACCGCTTCGAACAAGCGCGCATATCATTTTCGCAGCCGTATATGTCTTTCCGGCTCCCGGTGGCCCTTGGATTGCGAGAATAGTGTTATCCAGATCCGTCGCAATTCGTGTCGCAAACGCAACTGCATCTTCTTCAGGTAGCGGATCGAACGCGCCGCTCCTAATCCTCGGAGGCCTTGCTAGTAGGAGCTCACGTGCCACGCGGAAGTCTGTTCCACCAACCATGCCGTGCTGGATTACATCCTCCGCGATGCGCATCAATGCGGCGGCAAGTTCCTTGGAGTCGACGACCGAATGGGCGAACACTGACGTCGGGTGAATGTCGGCTTGCGCGCCCCGCTTCTTCACATCTAGTGTTCGCGCAACACGGTCTATCGCTTCAACTTTTCCAAAAGCGATTCCCTCCGGTAGATGCAGCGAATCTCCATTGCGAACGTCTGTGTCTTGCAACGGATGGGTGTAACGGTCGATTGGGCTCTTTTCCGTGCCGCCCACGCGCGCGACGAAGTGAAGGTCAGAGATCGCCGCCTTCTCGTCGAATAGTTCGTCATCGGACAAATCGCGCAGCCGAAAGAATTCCCACCACGGCGCCTTATCCTCGCGCCGGTGCCAGTCCAGCAAGTGTGCGAGCAACCATTTCGCTTGCTGCTCCTCACTGCGTTGGGCCCGCTCTGCAGAAACCCCAGCGGTAAGGGCGACGACTGCCGCTTTCACGCGGCGGGCTCGCTCGTCGATTTGCTCGGACGCCCCACCGTCCTTTGTCTGCGGTCGCGGCACTGGGATCCCACTCGCAACGACTGAGGTTCGCAACCCCTCTAACCACTCGCGCAGTCGTAGAGCAGACACGCAATCGTCACGGTTGTAGCTTTCGACTGCGGAACGAACTTCGGGGGTTATCGCGTCCACTGCGCCGAGCTCGAGAGCCCGTTCAACCACGCGCAGATTGGTCCTGACTTCTGCGAGATCCAGCGTCCGCTTGAATGCGTAGAAAGGCTCAAGATCTTTGATCGAGTACCGCTCGACACTCGCGCGGATCGCGTGCTTCACGACAGCATGAAGGTCGACAAAGAGCTCGGCCCGGAGCATGCGGTCGACCTCGGCCTCGCGCGTGGCATGGCGTCCCATCAGGCGTTTGAACGCGGCCGGCTCGTAGGGTGCGTAGTGATAAACATGCATCGTCGGGTTCGCAGCCCACGATCGCAGGATCTCATCGACCACACTCTCGAACGCGATGCGTTCCTCGGAGTCGGTGTAGGCCCACCAACTCATACTCGTCAAACTCTTGTCCTCCTGAGCGACAACGAGGCCAAACAAGTATTCGCGCCCACCGTCGCGGACGAAAGGGTCTCCTTCAAGGTCGAGGAAAATGTCGCCGGGAGACGGAGCCGGTAGCCGCGCTAAACCTGCGTCTATTTCGATTGGAAGCAACTCGTGCACCGGCAATTGCTGGGTGCGGCCTGCGAGCTGAAGTCGCGCTTGCTCTCTGACCCGCACATACGTTTCTAATGCGCCGCGCCGTGGCCTAAATTGCAGCGGCAGTGGCAATGTTCCTAGCTGCGCCAACGTCGCCACACTTGCTGCCTGCAGTTCCGTTCTCTGCAGCCGCGAGATACCAGCGACGAACGAGAGATGATCGTCGTCGCGTCTTCGCTTGTTGCAAACGCTCCACCAGCGGCAAACCTCGCATTGCTCGACGGGCTCTGGGTAGTTAGCAGCAGCTATCGCGTCCGGGGCTTGTAGCGACGTGTCCTCCAACCGCCTGCGAATGAGGCGGAAGTACGCGCTGAAGTCATGTACGCGAAACGTATGAATGGGTGTCTTCGGATCAGGCGTTACGACGTGAAAGGATTCGGGCAGTAGCTCCTGCGTGTGGCTTAGCATCTCGGAGTACAGCGCGAGCTGTAGCACTGTGCCGCCTCGCGTTTCTTTGGCGAGCTTCGTGTCGAACACCTCGTACGACCAGTTGCCGAGCGCACTGGGCGTGGCTACGCGACGAAGCACGTCCGGCCTCCCAAACCAGCGGCGGGCGGTAAGCGCGGGTTGGAGAATGACGTCAACACCCGAGCGTATGGCTGTAAGCGCACTAGCGACAGCCTCGTCTCCGAATTGTTCGGAAATGTCGGTGACCGAAAGCCCTTTGGCCCGAAGCGAATCGGCATAGCTGCGCTCGTGGTCTAGTCCGCGTTCCTGGAGCACCACCAGCAGCGGATCAATATAAGAAGGTGCTTCACGCAGCCCGCCCGCCACCGCCATGTCCAGCGCGGTCCGGTGTCGGCAGCCTAGGAACTGCGAGAGGTCGGAAGCTGAAAGCTCGAGCGTGGTCGCTAAGGAGCGCATGCAAGCATTGTCGCCTGTGGCGGGGTCGCGGCGCAGATTGACACTCCGCCTATGCCAGCTTCACCGAAGTCTTCTAGCGCGAGACGTGGGCACAGGCACTACCCGAATAGCCGCATCTGCCCCTTTGCATTGACGGGATCTCTGATGTCGTGCGAGCTGCTCTGGCGTAAAAATGAATTTGCAAACTTTGCATTTGACCTGTTGTGGCGGTGGCGGCGCTGGTTTCTTTGATGGGCGTTTAACGCCACCCGTCATGCCCTCAGCTGCCTGTTTGTTAATGGGTCTGTAGATGACGCCTCCTCGCCCCCGCGCTGCCACGGTTTCAATGCTTCCAGCACGCCCCGCACCACGGCCCTTCGCTCGTTTCATTTGAGTTTCTTACCCGGACGTCGCAATTCATGAACTCGAGTGTCCTTGGCTTTGCAATAGCGCTTCATCTCACGAACGTACGTCGCATAGTCTGGCTCCTTGATGGTCGTCATCGCGTCCACAGCGGCTTCGAACCTGCCAAGCTGTCGAAGTGCATCAGCGCGCATGAATTGATCAGAGTTGTCTCCAGTATCTAGAAGAGGCAACAGCGCTTCTATGTTTTCTCTGACGCGATGACTGACGGTTGGCCCAACCTCTTCAACTGATTCTTAAGAGCCCTTACGGCAGAAGTCATTCGATTTCCACCAAACCAGGATACGAACTTCTTTTTCGTGCACTTTGCTCTCCGAAAGGTCTGGGATTGCATCTAGTAGAGTCCATCGTCGGCGGCAAAACATGGTCCGCTGCTTCCCACAATGGATCTACCGGCTCGGGCTTTTCGTTGTCGAACAACCCAAATCCCCATGTGTTTATCGTTCCAACTTGTGTTGCTTCTCGCAGCCGATAACACTTTAAGCAGTGCCGACATTTCAGTATGGAAGACGTTCGGGGGAGCATTGGTGCAACTCCCTTTCCGTCCGTGTAGAGCTTCGCGCCAAACGTGTTGCCCGACATTAGGGTCAGGCGTCGCGCGAGACCGGCACAGTGAGGGCACGCGATGATTTGATCTGGACCTGGAAGCATTGGGTTCGATAGATGACGTGCTCGCGGCACACTATGCGCTCGCATGTGCAGCTTAGGTGGCAAGAACAGTCGCAATTACTTGCCATTTCGTGTGACCAGCGCGCATCGCTCTTCTCAAAGGACGATGAGCCAGTTGTTTATTTACCGGATGGACGCTTACCTGCCGCTATTCGGGCAAAGGCTGCGCCACTCAAACGAGATACTTAGCCTGGCTTTGTTGGCGTCCACCGATGATCATCGATCCGTCCCTGGCTCGCGGAATTCGACGTAGTTACCTGTGCCGATTGGAAGAAGAATTGCGCGCAGAGGCAAAGAGGCGTCAACAGCACCGTGACCGAAACGCGCATCCTTCGGTCGAAACGCGACGCGGCTTTGCCAAGTCATGCAACCTCTACCGCGCACGGCTTGGTCCTCTCTTACTAGTTGCAGACGTAGTAATCAATACAAGATCTCGACAAGCCTGGGCCGGCTTCCTGTTGGAGCCCGTAACCGACCCAAGGGAAGCATTGCGGGTAAGTACCCGCCTCGTCCTTCGTCCATGCGGGGCAGGTCGGCAGCCCCTTCGCGCCACTTTCTCGCTGCATGCCGTAGAGCGGGTTGTCCAGCGCTCGCGCTTGGTCACTCTGCCATTGGGCGCGCCGGATATCGCCGCGATCAACGCGGAGTTCAGCGATACGCTGCCTTTCATTCCGCCCGCATTACGGGCGCTTAATCGTTTGGGGCCAAGGGAAGCGGCACGGATCCACATCATCTTGCCGGCGTGCCATGGCCTTTTTCTTGGAAGTCGGGATGAAGACGACGGCGGATTGATCATTAAGACGTACGTTGATCGCGAACGATTGCGGCCCAGTCAGCTACAAGCGATCGCGGCACTAGATCGAATTTGTGACGCGCAACTGTCCGTGCAAGCTTTAGCTGCGCAATTTCCAGATTGGCTAAGCGTTGACTCGGAGCCATTCGATCTTGCGTTAATTGAAACTTGGCGAGAATATGGATCGCGCGTCGCGGAGGAATGCGCGGAGCTGGGTCTATCGGATGAAGCGTGGGCGAGCCGGCCCGAGCACGATGCGCTGCAGAACAAGGCTGCCTAAACACTCATAGGCACCCCGCCACTTACCGTCGACTGACACAGCATCAATCAGACTGCATCGCATTCTGAAGTTTCTCGAGCAACCGATGGAGATATGTGAGATCTCGTTTCTTGCTATGGCTAACCCAGCCGAGTTCGCGCTTCCCTCGTCGCACATACGACGCGAATGAAAGAAATGGATACTCAGCAAGGTTGAGATACGGCTCGATTACAAAAACATATCCCAGAGCCATCGCCTTAGGGACGATAGTGCGCATTAATGGCGATCGGAAACTGTCGCCACGAAATTCCAAGAACGGCGTAAGCGAGTTCTTCGTGGCGATAAGAAAGCAGAAGTCGCCTCCTCGAATGACTATCGATGGCATTTCATGAATCCACCAACGCGAACCTTGGAGTCGTTGCTTCTCGACTGCCCGTTTGGCGGCATCCAAATCTTCCGTATAAGCATACGAACCCGCATAGGTCTGCAGTCGCTGCCATTGCCAGACATTTCTTTCGTCTGAAAAGCGATAAAGCTTCGCAACACAGCAGACGGACGCTCGTATATCCGAAAGATTCTTGGGGAGAGGCCCCTGAAGTAGGTTCAGCATGCTTCGGGAGTCAGATACCTTGCACTCGCGTGGTTGCGATCCGCTTCTCGTATCGATCATCAGAGTACTGACGCGGTTAAGTGAGAAACGTTCGGAAAGAGGTAACGATGTGCGGTATTTTCCGCTAGCGCTTGAGGACCCGCGGATGTGACGGCAATGCTCCGGCTTGTCCGACTTGACGCGCCTCTCTTCAGATCAACACCCCTGTGTAGCTCCTCAGATGGAGGCTGGCACTCGCTGAAGAATGAGATGAAGAACCTTATTCCCTGTGTTTACCTGATAGGAGTGCGCACAGACGTCCTAAGTTTGTGCCATTGCACTGAAAGGGACGTATCCGATGCTTCCTGGCCCAGACGAAGTGATTGCATGTCCCCAATGTCGCGGGTTTGCACGACTTCACACGCTCCGGTCTGGCAACACTATCGGTGCGAGATATTTCTCGGACGGTAGGCGGATTGCGCCCATGTTGCCGGAGATGCCCGAGATCGTTAAATGTGGACACTGCTCCGACTGCTACTGGCTGGAGGAGGCGATTTCGGTGGGCAGTGTGCCGTGGACCAGCTCTCGCACCTCGTTGGGCGCGTCTGCTCGATCCGAGGCGCCGTTGGACCCAGCCTGGCAAGCAGCCGAGCATGTCGGCGAGCCAACCCTTGATGAGCTCTTCGCAGCAATTCCGGACCTGTCAAAACGTCGGCCCGAAAGGGATGCTCGAATCATCGCCTGGCGGCGCTCTAACAATCCCTTTCGCGGCCCGACCAAGGACTTTCTTGACAAGGTTGAACCACCATTTGACCCTGACCGAGCAACGGAAAACTTACAAGCACTGGTGCCGCTACTTACTGGGAAAGAAGACGAACAGCAGCTACTGCGAGCTGAAGCACTTCGTCAGTTGCGGAGGTTCGACGAAGCGCTGGTCGTGCTAACGGCAATCGCGAGCGGCCCCTATGCGTCCGTTGTACGTCAAATCCGCAGTTACTGCGACGCAAAGGACTCGCACGTCAGAGAACTGGAGTGCGAGCATGCGTGAAGACCCGACCAACCTGGGCTCTAGTGCTCAGGCTGAGGGCACGGAGACCGGAGATGAGTCAGCTTGAGCGCCTGCACCGGATCAATGGGCTAATCCAAGACCGCAACGTCGTCTCGTTCGGGGACTTGATGCACGAGCTGGAGGTATCTCGTGCAACGCTAAAGCGAGATCTGCAGTTTCTGCGCGAACGGCTCAATGCACCGCTAATATTTGACAGGGAGGCTGGCGGCTACCGTTATGACAAGCCTATGCGGGGACCGCGTTTCGAATTACCTGGAATGTGGTTCTCTTCCGAAGAGGTGCTGGCGCTTTTGACCATGCACCAGATGCTCGAGTCGCTCGATTCTGGGGGCTTGCTTGGGCGTCATATCAAACCACTCATCGCACGTCTCACGTCGGTACTCGACCGTGCAGATGGATCGGCGAAGGAAGTCCTCAAGCGAGTCAAGCTCATCGCTGTGCAGCGACGCAGGGTCGACCTTCGTCACTTCGAACTGATCGGAGCTGCTCTGGTGAAGCGCCGTCGGCTCATTATTGACTACTACGGTAGAGCCAGGGACAGGCGGACGGAACGCGAAGTGTCCCCGCTGCGGCTGGTGAATCATCGCGGCAACTGGTATCTCGATGCTTGGTGCCATATGTCCGAGGCGATACGCATGTTCGCGCTTGATTCGATCCGAGAGGCGAAACTGCTGGAAGAAAGGGCGAAGGAGGTGTCGCTGAAGGCGGTCGATGACGAGCTAGGAGGCGGCTACGGAATCTACCGGGGCAAGCATCTCCAGTGGGCGACCTTGCTGTTTTCACCTGAAGCTGCGAAGTGGGTGCGCTCCGAGATCTGGCACGAGCAGCAGCGCGCGCGCGACCTCGACGGCCGCTACGAACTGACGATTCCGTATAGCGACCCGGCGGAGCTCGAACTCGAGATTCTGCGTCACGGCGAGAACGTCCAGGTACTAGCTCCGGCCAGCTTGAAAAATCGGATCGCGAGACGGCTGGCGCTAGCCGCGCTGCTGTACGACGAGTCGGGAACACGCCAAGACCGCCTCGCAGCTTAGTAGGTCTGGAAGTCCACACGAGCCCTCAGGAGCGATGCGCGCGTGTTGCTCGTCTGACAGCAGTTACAAGGCGCGCGCGACGTGCCCAACCTATCTTCCTCTTTCACGATAGACCAACGTCCACAGCTCCACCCGTCCCTCAATCACCTGCTTCGCCATCCAAGACCTGAAGTGGTACTTCAATACGGTCCTTGGTTGTTCGCCCACTTCTCCGGTCGCTCGTACGACGTACTGCAACGGCTTTGTGTAATCAATCGGGTCAGGTGCGTTCATGAGTTGTCGAACGAAGTAAGTGAGCAGAGCTGGCGGCGACGAGTCGCGGTGAGAGGACTTTCGCAGGCGGAAGGCTCATGGATTGAGCCTCAAAGAACGTGAATGAGGGATGGGGGCGCGCGGACGGGCTCAAGCCTTGAGCCTAGGCGTCTCAATACTTCCATCGTGTTGATCGGAAGAAGGAGAACGCAATGACGTCGGGCCTCACCCATCATGCAGCAACGCGGATTCAACAACGCGGCGTAGACCGTCAGGCATTCGAATGCCTATTGGCTTACGGCTCCTCGGTCCACGATCACCGCGGTGCCGAGATTCTTTTGTTCGATAAACGTGCCTGGAAAAGGCTCGAGCGATCTGTTGATGAGCAGACCTTGCGCCGCGTTTCAGAAAGTCGCGCGCTATATGCGGTCCGGTCGTCAGATGGGTCGTTATTGACCGTCGGCCACAGATTCAAGCGCATTCGGCGTGACTGATGGCGTCAACTGTTCCGCGCAGTCCGCGCGGCCTATCAACTGGTAAAGAAAGATCGCAAATCGTGAACAAATACGAACAGCACGCTGTCCTCACATGCAGCCACAGGCGTTTGCGTCCAGTTCTTGAACATGTGCAGATCGATGCGCAGGTCACGCCACCGCTATTGGAAGTCACGATCGCACAGCATTACCGAAACGCATCGAAGCGGGCGTTGGAGATTGTCTACACGTTTCCTGTGCCGACGGGTGCAGCACTGCTGGGCGTCGAATTTGAGCTCGATCAGAGGAAGCTTGTTGGCCAGGTGAAGGCACGCCGCGCAGCAAGCGAGGACTACGACCGAGCTGTTGAAGCAGGCGACGCGGCAGTATTGGTCGAGCAGCAGCGTGATGGCATGTACACCGCAAGTCTTGGCAACCTGAAGCCCGGCGAGCGCGCTGTCATACGGCTTCGGTACGGAACGCTGTTAGAGGCGCAGGGTGATGACTGGCGGATCGCGATCCCAACAGTGCTTGCTCCGTTCTATGGCAGCGCCGAGAGCGACGCCGGCATCGACGCCCGCGCAGCACCGGTTCACTCTATTGCTGCTGCGTATCCGCTGGAGCTCTCGCTGGACGTTGCCGGACTCAGCGACGCACAGTCACTCAGGTGCATATCGCACGAGTGCGATATCACTGACACTGGTGGTTCACTGCGCGCAGTGCTAAAGCGCGATGCACGACTCGACCGCGACGTGGTGTTCTTGGCACACCGTTCTTCACGGCCGACTGCATTGCTGGCGCGAGACGGCGAGGGCGTCGTTGTCGTTGCCAGTACCGTTCTTGGCGCGACAGAGGTCGCAGTAGAACCCGTTTCGGTGCGTCTCGTGCTCGATTGCTCGGGATCGATGGCGGGCGACTCGATGGACTGGGCGGCGGTCGGTTGTCACAAACTGATGGATGCGCTCACGGATGGCGACGAGTTTTCGATCACGCGCTTTGGCTCGAACGTCGACCACTTAACGGCGCAACTGGTGGCGTCGAACGCGGCCAACCGCGAGCGGTATGGACAGAGGCTGCTCGATGTTGTGGCTGACCTTGGCGGCACCGAGATGGAAGCCGCATTGCGGGCGGCAGCCGCACTCAAAAGTGCACGGTCCCGTAGCGACATCGTGCTGCTAACCGATGGTGAGATTTGGGCTTCGGATGCGCTGGTGCGCTGGGCGCGGGTAAGCGGACTACGTATCTTCGTAATCGGCGTCGGGTCTTCCCCGAATCATCCATTCCTACAGCGGCTCGCGGTCGAGACCGGCGGTTCGTGCGATTTCGTGACACCCGGCGAAGACATCATCGCCGCCGTCGCGCGTGTGGTGGAACGTCTACGCCGGCCGCAGCGGGGAGCACTAAACGTCTCATGGCCCGCGTCGCCATTGTGGAAACTGCAGCTTCCCGCAGTGGCGCACGAGGGTCAGGCCGTGCATATCATCGCCGGCCTAACCTCGTTGCCAGAAGGTGAAATTACGATTGAGCAAGCGACGATACCGCTGCCCTCGTCACCGCAGAGCCACAACACGCTTGCAAGGGTTGTCGCATATCAGCGGCTGCTGTCCGGCCAATTCGATGATGCCGCGGAAGCAGCGGAGCGCTATCAGTTGGTCACGGAATGGACGCATCTCGTCGCGGTGCTTGAGCGCGCCGCAGACGATAAGACGGTAGGGCTTCCAGACATTGCACGCGTGGAACACATGGTGGCCGCAGGATGGAGTGGCACGGGACGCGCATCATTGAAAAACCTAGTCGCGCACAGATCGGTCGCCTCACGTTCGGTTGATCGAATGATGGCCAGCAACTCGTTTTACTCCGCCAGCCTCTCATTTGAGGTCGATGACGAGGCGACGCCGCGAAACGCGACGGAACAGGAAGCTGAGAGCGCGCGGGCCAGAAGGCGCGTCGCAGTGGCGCATCGCGCGGAGGAGCTGGCCCGGTGGGTTCGCGCCATCAATCGGCTAGTGCTCATCGATTCGGTGTCAGGCATCACTTCATTGCCAACCTTGACATGGCTGGCGGCGATCGTGCCGACCCAGCTGGCACAGGCGCTTTGCGTCGAGGCAGAAGCCGGGCCCGGTGACGTAGCAGTGGCGTATGCGTTCCTCGAGGTACTGGATGCGCTGGACAACGGACTAGTCGAGCGGCTGTCAGGCGCCGTTCGCGCCTGGTTGGCGGCGCATTACGGCGCTGTTGACGCGACGCTTGAGTCCGCCCGCGACGCGGCAGAGAGAGTGCTTGACGTGTATTTGCTCGGCGCCGGGCGATGGGACCTTAATGCTGACAGGAGAGCGGCGGCGTAAGGGGCGAGTCCTTCTCAACAGCACGCAAAACAAGATTTGAAGCTAGCCCAACTATTAGGGGTCGTCCGAATCGCCAGAAACCGGGCAACAACGCGAACTTATTCGACGACAACAGCAGAGTTTCAGTCGCAGACTGCTTCCTAATCAATCGGCATGGAGTCTCTGGCAATGGCTAACGCTCGACAACTCCGGGCAATCGTGGGCGAAGACTTCGTGCGCCCAAGTGCCGTTCAAATTTCCTATTCGACTCATTCCCTGGGATGGAGAACAGGCTTTTCTTGCCGCCTTTCAGATGATGGGAATTCGTACATGGGTCGAACGGATTTGTGGAACAACGACCTGCACGTGGAAGAGATCGAGACCGTCGTTGAGTCTAGTCTCCTGGTCTCTGAGTTAACCAAACTGGGGAGCGCTCGTCTGGATGCGGGCGCGTACAGCCCGACCAAGGAGCGTGGGGTCAGCTGCTGCGGCGTTGCGAATCGCGAAGTAGTCCTCTCCTATGCAAAAGGAGACGTGAAGGTCTATTCCGAGTCACACGAGGACGTTGCAGGCGCAGCATGGGGTTTAACTGTAGCCGGCTCGGACTGGAAGTCATGTTTTCCAGGGTTCTTTAGCTTCTTTGAATGCGTGAGGGACGCCGGACATATCACCGAGTGGTACGGCCTACTAGATGCTGAACATTCTCGGTGCGTGAACGCCAGGATGGACGCCCCTACAAAAACTTGGGTAACGGAAAGGCGGAACGTTGCACTTAGTTGTTCAGCACTCGCGGATGTTCTCTCAAACTCTCTCGCTGCGTCACAGCGGTTTCTGCCAAGAGTGTGCGCCCTACTCGGTAAGAATGCTCGGCCGGTCAACAATCTTTCGGCTTATGTTGATGAAGTTGTAAACAACGTCAGCTCGATACACGCCCGGCTGCTCGCATGTCCAACACCGGACGACACTGTCTATCGCTTCAAGAGCGCGCAAGACGAGGACATGTTCTTCAACGATCTTGGTGCGCTAGGTGAATCTGTGTCCAAGCTGACAGGATTGGTTAGAGGCAAGCACCTGACCGTTGACGAAAGGAAACAACTTGCGATCGCCTGTGTCCCGCTTCGCAACCTAGAACCGGTGCTTGCAAAAGATGCGCTAAGTGCTGCCAGCAGCGCTGGCAATGCACTAAACGGCGCACAACTGGTTGCCAGCACTGCTAGCAGCGTATTGATAGGCGGACAGCCAGTGATTACTGACGATTCTTTGCTTCTGGATGTTGAGCCGATGCTCCAAAAACTAGCGGCTCACTGCTAGTCGAACCTGCTGCTTCAAGCACCCAGGGCTCTACGCCGGGCTTTCCAGTGGCCTAAGCAAGCACTCGATGCCGCTGGTGCCACTCCCTCAACGACTCGCCCGGCCATTCCCTGCAATGCACATGCTTCTTGCCCTTCGGCACATCGACCCAATTCGCGGCGTACGCGAGTGCGGCTTCGATGACTTCAGGGGGCTTCGCCAGCGGCGTGTCGATCGCGGATGCGTGCGGGTGAATCAGCTCGGGCCAGCGCGGGTCCCATAGCCACAGCGCGCTGCCGCACTTCAGGCAGAAGTGCCTCTTGGCCGGCGAGCGCTTGGTGCGCTTGCCTTTCTCGCGCATCAATGCGTGATAGATGCCGATGTTTTTCTCGCCGGTCACTTTCATCGTGCTCGCATCGCCGCCGAGGTTGATCGCGTAGCCGCCTCCGCCCGCGGTCTTGCGGCAGATGGTGCAGTAGCAGTGCATGAAGGGAACGGGCGAATCGGATTGCAGGCGAAACTTCACTGCGCCGCAATGGCAGGAGCCTTTCAGATGCATATGCCCTCCGGGTGATTAGGAGAGCGTACGTCACGGCGTTTGAGTCTGGCTTCGCTTACGAACGACGTGTTAGCCGTCTCTGTGCAGGCGAGCGTTGATTGCAGAAAAAAGCGTTCCCTTGCTCTCTATGATGCTGCGACAGGTACGCTCTATTTCAACAACGGCAGCTTTGACGCGCGGGGAAATGGCGTCGTCTTCGCCACCAAGGCTGTAGTAGATGTTGTGAGCCCGCATGTAGCGGTCGTTATGGTTCTTCTGCGCTTCTTCGGCGCGCAGAGACCATTCCGGCACGGTGGCGAGACGGGCCAGTTCGCGGGCTGAGAAGATCAGTTCGTTGACGATCCTGTTCACCGCGTCAAAGGGGACGGCCTTCTCGACTCCATTTTGTGCCATGAAGCGATAGCGCGCAGCGTATAGCTTCGAGAACAACTCAGACTGACGGTTGTAGCGTTCAATCAGCACGTACGCCGTATCGAGGGCCTGCTTGTGCTGTGGATCCTCGTTGTCGAGCGGCTTGCGAGAACTACCTTCTCCGCCGAAGGAAAATGGATTGCGCATTTGATCGATGGCATCGGACGCTTGGTAAAAAAGGGCCAACACATCCTCAGCCAGCTCGATCCGGCGTTTTCCTATGTGCTCTCGTCTCCACGCATCGAACCCATAAATGGCAAACAGAGCCGCAAGGATCACGGAAATGCTCTGCGCGATCTGAGCGAATTCGGTAAGCGTCATGGCGTAGTGGGAGAAGTATCGCCTATTGGGACATTTTCGCTGCATGTCTGCTTCTGACCGGAGGAGGACCGGCAACTCTGCCGAGCGTCCTTCAGCGGGATCGAGGCGGCGTCACCGGGCACGTAGACTTCGCAACCACCACTCCACCAATTTTTCGCGCGAAATGACGAGGTCCGATGAAGGGGCAAACCTGTACGCGCGCCTGAAGCAGTTGGTCGAGACGATGCCGCAGTTGCAAGGTGGCTTCACGCAACCACCGGAGACGCTGCTATGGCTCGGTCGTGCCCATGCAGCTGTCAACGAAGTAAACCTCAATCACGGAATGGACAGCAGCAAGTTTGCACATGCCATGGACAACCTCGGCAAGGCAGCACCACTCGGCAAAATAGCCTCTAACGAAATCCCGGCGATTCTTTACCGCGCCCTCGCGGCAGCCGAGCGGAACGCACCAGTAGGTGCATCCAGCGGCTTCATCGCTGTTGGCAACTCATTCGACGCGCTGACGATCATAGGAAAGGTGCTCGCTGCGGCAGAAACCGATGTTCTCCTCGTCGATCCCTATCTCGACGCCAATGCGTTGTCGGAGTTCGCAACGCAGATGCGCGAAGGCGTTCAAGTCCGTTTGCTGGCCGACGAGCGAGATGTAAAGCCAGGCTTCCCGCCAGCTGTTGCCGCCTGGATTAGGCAGTGGGACTCTCGCCGTCCGTTGCAAGCGCGTCTCTCCCCGCCTAAATCGATTCACGACCGATTTATCCAAATCGATCGTTCCGAAATCTGGCTTCTGTCGCAGTCGCTCAATGCGTTCGCGGCGCGAGCTCCCGCCACAGTGAACAAAGCTGACCCTGACGTAACCGCAAGGAAGATGCCGGCTTACGAGGATCTATGGGGCGCTGCGAAGCCCCTTACCTGATTGAGGGCGAAAATGACACCCGAAGGAAAGGCTGCCCGCTCCGCCCGCGGTCTTGCGGCAGATGGTGCAGTAGCAGTGCACGAAGGGAACGGGCAAATCGGTTTGCAGGCGAAACTTCACCGCGCCGCAATGGCAGGAGCCTTTCAGTTGCATATGCCCTCCAAGTGATTCGGAGAGCGTACGTCACGGCGCAATGACTGCGGCAGTCGCTGTGCGAAAGCCGCGTCTTGTCTTTCACTCAGGTGCGGCCGTCCGCAGTGACGGGCCTCAGCGACAATTGGAATTGCTTTAGTGAACACGCGGAGGCTGGAGTGGGTGCGTCTGTTGGGCTGTACGCGAATGCAAAGTCGGTCGAACGGCCAACCTGGGAACGAATTGAGCGATTCGGCGTCGGTCACGAGATCTATCGAGACCGTCGCATTAACCCAAAGCAGTGGTTGTATCGCTACATGAGTGCGGAGAGAGCCTTTAAGACCATTGGGGAAAGGAAATTCTGGTTTGCCGATCCGAAAGAGTGGGACGATCCGCACGAGGCTTGGTGGTGCAAACAACTCTTTACCGAGCACGGGCACTTACCTGGCAACAGAGCATTCGGGTTGTGCTGGACGCTACGCTGGCGCGATGAGGCGAACTGGCGCTTGTACTCATGCCCAAGTAATGACGCGCTTCCAGCAGTCCGGATTCGCGTTAGGGCTCGGGACCTAACAACGTGGCTTCATGCAACCGTACGCGACTACGAGACCGTCGCGAAGGGATTTCTCGGCGTTGTCAGTTACTGTTCCATTGGTCACCTGATCCGGGCCGCCCGCGAACTTCACGCAAGCGGAAAGAAGGTCGCTCGAGTCGGAGCAGAGACGCTACTCATGAAGCGAATCGCATATGAGTTTGAGCACGAAGTGCGCGCGCTTTGGCTCGACAGTGCGAAGCTGGGGGCACCGAAAGGTCTCGCGTGTTCATTCGACCCGAACACACTTGTGGATCAGGTGATGATCGGCCCTTCGAAAGATGCGAACGCGATCGCGAGAGTGGAAAGGAAACTACGAGCGCTGTCCTTGGCTCCGACATTAATCACGAAATCGAAGATATGGGATCCGCCCAGCGTGCAGGCAGACGCCGAGCGCGAAGCAGCTAGAGAGAACGCCCTCTCGGGCGGTGGCTGAAATTTAGAGAGGAGAAGTGCCGCTTGGCCGGCGAGCGCTTGGTGCGCTTGCCTTTCTCGCGCATCAATGCGTGGTAGATGCCGATGCTTTTCTCGCCGGTCACTTTCATCGTGCTCGCATCGCCGCCGAGGTTGATCGCGTAGCCGCCTCCGCCCGCGGTCTTGCGGCAGATGGTGCAGTAGCAGTGCAGGAAGGGAACCGGCGAAGCGGATTGCAGGCGAAACTTCACTGCGCCGCAATGGCAGGAGCCTTTCAGTTGCATATGCCCTCCGGATGATTCGGAGAGCGTACGTCACGGATAGGTTGCTGGAATAAACTGCGCGACCTCGCCAACGGGTTTCGCAATGACTCAAGCACACGGTTACGCGGCCACATCCCCCAGCACGCCGCTCGCTCCCTTTTCTTTCGAGCGTCGCACGCCAGGCTCCCAGGATGTCGCGCTAGACATTGTGTACTGCGGCGTTTGCCATTCCGACCTGCACACGGCGCGCAACGAGTGGCACAACACCCTCTACCCCTCGGTGCCGGGCCACGAAATCGTTGGCCGCGTGACGAAAGTAGGCGATCGAGTGTCGAAGTTTCGCGTCGGCGACCTCGTCGGCGTCGGCTGCTTGGTTGACAGTTGCCAACACTGCGCACCCTGCGCCGACGGGCTGGAGCAGTACTGCGACAACGGCTTCACCGGCACCTACAACGGTCCTGAGCAGGGCACCGGAGCCAACACCTACGGCGGCTACTCCAACCACATCGTCGTGCGCGAATCCTTCGTGCTTCGCATCACGCACCCC